>CACYCJ010000347.1 GCA_902772925.1 uncultured Lachnospiraceae bacterium | reverse complement strand
TGGTGGTTCTGGACGGTATCCAATCCACCCTGTCTGGCATCCTTGCCTATGAATTCCATATCAAGGAAAATCCAGTCAACACCAGAATCTTCTGCAATCTTAGCTACCCAAGGCTTGTTAGTTATATACATTAGTTTTAGCATAATTCCTATTATTAAGATTTTTTAGAAACGACACCAAATCTTTTGTAAATTCATCCGCTCCAACAGCATTTAAATGGTTACCATCCCTAAAGAATTTATCATTATGAACATATTTAGGATTGTTTGAGAAATTAAAAAAAGGAATATTTCTTTTTTTAGCAATATTAACTATATAATCTAACTGTCGGGAGTCCATACCATACCAACGTGGAGAAACTACAAACACAAGTAAGCAGTCCTTTGACTCGTCTATAAATCTATTTAAAAAGTCAATCTTAACTGAATCTACCTTGTATTGGGAAGCAATTTTAGAATGCCTCTTTATTTTTGTTTTATCAAATTTACTATCAATTGGACTGAATCCGTCATTTCTTACCTTTGAGACAGGTATTAAGTAATCGGATAGCAACTCGATGATTCTAGAATTATATCTATATAGGTTTGATAGCATTTTGAATTTTTCAGTAGTATCTATTTGAGAAAAAATATCGGCTATACCAGTTCTTTCATAGTGACTTTTCAACCATGTCAAATATCTATGATTATCATCTCCTTCCAACAAATCAAATTCAGGATTGATATCACAAATTATCATTTGAGGTCTATAGCGTTCTTTTATCATTAATAACCTTCCATAACTTAATATAATACCATTGCCATCCTGACCAGAATTATAGCAGGTTCCACCTAGTGAATCTGTGATGATTCTTGGATTGTAGTGTCTGACACATCTTGACGACCCACATAACAAGATATCTGTTTTTAGCTGATTACATATATAGTTATCTTTATGTGTAAAACCGCTTCGGGCATGTTCAGCCATATATCTCATGACTATTCCCGAAAAAAAATCTACAACAGCGACAACTAAGAAGAAGCAACAAATCTTTATAATAAACTTTTTCATCATTAAAAGTTGGCATAGATGAATTGACCAGCATCAAAGACCCCAGTTAAAAGTATCAACACCATAATAGATGTATAACAAAACCAGCGGACAAATGCTATGGGGTGATTGAATAACCTAATCTGGTTAGGATAGAATTCGTCATAGAAATCCTTTATTAGCAGAATAACAGTTCCGATGATCATCAACAAAAAGATATGTCTTGACCCCATGTCAAAATCAACAGGCTGACTAAAGTCAAAAATACGCAAAACAAAGCCATATGCATCAGTAAGGGTTGGCATTCTAAAGAAGATCCATGCAAAATTCACTAAAAGGAATGTTATACATATTTTAATTGCCTTTCCGATTAAACCATACTCGCACTTCTGTTGTCCCAATATTTTTTCGATTATTTGAAAGAGTCCGTGCAAGATACCCCAGACAACAAATGTCCAATTTGCACCATGCCAAATTCCACTCACCAAAAATGTCACAAAGATATTCCAATAGCTCCGTATTCTTGAACATCTGCTACCTCCTAATGGAATGTATACATAATCCTTAAGCCATGTTGAGAGTGAGATGTGCCATCTTCTCCAAAAGTCAGTCACACTAACAGAGAAATAAGGTCTTCTGAAATTCTCGGTTAATTCGAAACCTAAAATTTTTCCAACACCAATAGCCATAAAAGAGTAGCCTGCAAAGTCCGAATAGATTTGTATGGAATAAAAAACACTTGCCACGAAACAAGTTAGTCCAGAATAATTCAAATAATTGGGAAAGATAGTATCAACATATAATGCCACCCTGTCGGCCACAACAACCTTCATGAACATACCCCAAAGCAAATATTTCAGCCCCTCAACAGCTCTTTTATAGTCAAAATATGGCCTAAGATTTCTTATTTGCGGTATCACTAGTGATGCCTTGTTGATGGGGCCAGACAATATCGATGGAAAAAAGGAAACGAACAAAGCATAAGTCAGAATATCTTTTTCGGCGTTTATTCTTTTGTAATAAACATCCCAAAAATAACCTAAGGCCTGAAAAGTATAGAATGAAATTCCGACAGGTATAGCCCAATTCAATCCGGCAAGTCTACAACGTAAGCCGACAAGTGAAAGCAAATCTCTAATACTCTCATTCACAAATGTAAAGTATTTGAAAAACAGCAATGGTAAGAGAGATATGAGAATTCCTAATACTAATAATACTTTGGGACGTTTCGAATTCTTTAGTTTGATTGCACAACCATAAGTAACAAAGGTAACAAATGCCAATATTAACGCATAAACAGGTGTCCAATTAATATAAAGCAGATAACTGACAGTCAAAAGAAATACATTCCTGGCATTTTTATTCTTTGCAGGTATGGCATAATATAAAATAAAAATGAGCGGGAATATCACTAAGAAATTAAAAGAATTGTATATCATATAGTTACTGCTCAATTATCCTATTATTCTCCATCCGTTGTTTCTTGACTCGTATCTGCCCGAAGGGTTGGGGGACATCTTTCCCAACAATCTTTTTGATACCATTCTTGAGGCTGGATATAAATTGTTTGTTTACATAGATGGTGTTATTACATACCACAAGATTGTCAATATCTGTTGATGCAATTGCTGTTTTCCCATTGGTAGAATATACAATACAGTTTTCAATTGATGCATTCACCGCCTTGTTCAGACGGATGGGATACTTGCTTTTGGCAGATACTGTACAATTCCTAATATCCACAGTCCCTATTGTTTTTTTATCGAGGTTTTTCTTCCCTTTGGTAACAAGCAGTCCACCTTCGCAATCGCGAACTATCACATTTTCTATTTTGATATGATCAACGGTATCGCCCACATTTGGTTCAATATCGATGGCATATTGCGGATTAGAGCCACCAACATTAGTAATCATGCAGTCCTTAACTATAACACCATCAGCTTTCGTTACAGAGATTCCTTGCCGTCTTCCATTATCCAATTTACAATTCAGGATCACAATATCTGTAGAATTGCCGCCGACATAGATACAATCGCCCCAACAATCTGAAATATTCAGGTCTTTAACAATAGCCTGATGCGCATCGTGAAATCGGATGCCCATTCCCCACTGTCCGTCAGTGCCCAAATGCTCATCTTTATCTCCAATTATTCTGCCATTTCCACTTATAGTAATATTGCTGCCAGTAGCTCTTATGATGTCGCATCGCCTAAACTCATTTGGGATTAAGCGAATTGTACCGTCTAGCACTAATTCTGTATTAGCACATAAAAGCAGGCATATTTCACCATTCTTCTTAACCGAGACAACATAATCGCCCTTAGTAATAATCAATGTGTTTTTAACATTCGGACTACATAGGGCAAAAATATTCTTAAGAGAGTTTTCACCTCGTAGATCCTTAAACATCGTGGAGCGAATGGTATCAACCCTCCAGGTCCCTTTGATGGTAACCTTATCAAATGTCTTGTCAGAATAGAGGATTTTTGTCATTGCACCTACGAGAGTGCCATTTTTAATTACACCTCCGGCAAAACGAAGTTTTATGCCTTTGGGAACCTTACAGATTCGACCGCCTAAATCAATGTCTTTCTGTATGACCACTTCTGACTTCTTGGAAATCCGGAAAATATCATTGAAGTCTACTTGATTTTTCTGAGGAGTTGTTCCACCATTTTTTCCTTCTGCGCTGGAAACCAAGCAAGAAAATAAAGTTAATACAGTAAATAATAACGTCCTCATTTTCATTGAAGATATTTAATAATTTTTGCAGGATTGCCTGCCACAACACAATTGTCAGGGACATCCTTGACCACTATACTGCCAGCACCGACTATGACATTATTGCCAATATGGACGCCGCCTATAACCACTGCAGATGCCCCAATATAAACATTATCACCTATATACGGTCGCTTGCCGTCCTTCTTTCCTAAGGTTACCCCATTACGGCACGAAAAATTTGAGCCGATGCTTTCTGCTGCCAAAACTGTCGAAAAGGGATGGGCTAGATAGCAAGCAGAACCTATTTTAGCTGTCTGAGAAATCAGCAAAGTCTTGTCACCCGGTCTTAGCCAGCTAATCAGCATAGCCCTGGCGGGACCAATCCTATAATAGAAAAGGTTTCGATACCAACAGTCATTGTGAAGGTAGTATAAAAGGCAAAACCAGGTGGGTAATGATATGTTCAATATTTTCTTTCTCACATCAAGATCGGAGAAGAGTAAATTTCTGCCCCCCCCACCCAAACTGAGAACACAAATGTAATGCGGGACATATAGAATAGAGAAAAAGGCAGGCCTTCACTAAATTTATATAATCCCTTATCGCTTTTTTGTTCATTATGCCATCTCGTTAATATTCTTATAGATTTTTTCTACGCATATCTTTGTCGCATTACCTGATACTGCGACATAGTCTTCTCTGAATTTATCCCATACTGGAGAATATGAGTCAAATCTGCCTGTTTTAATCGTTGCAAGAAGCTCCTCTTCCGTCATGAAGCCCCCTGGAACTTTTTCTCGGATATCAAAATACAGTTTCCGGCAACTGACATACTCATCATAGTCGTAAGCATAACAGAACATCGGTTTTTTCTGCACAGCATACTCAAAGAAGATACCGGAATAGTCTGATATCAAAATGTCGGAAGCCATCATCAGATCCACATTGTCCGGATATGAGCTTACGTCATAAATGAACTCTGATGAAGAGTCTATTTCCGTCGCATTTGCCACAACTGGGTGTGCCCTGAAGAGGACGACATACTGGTCTCCCAACAGTCGTTCCCACTTTTTAAAATCTACCGGACACTTCATTTCACCGAAATACATGTCCCGGTAAGTAGGTGCATATAATATGGTTATCCTGTCTGTTGGTATACCAAGCTTTTTCCTTATATCAGCACCCCTACCGAGAGAAGAATCGGCCAAAATGTCATTCTTTGGATAGCCGCTTACAATCACTTGGTCATCACTCAGTCCATAGGCTCCTTTAAGTATCTCCTTCTCTTTCGTACTCTGCGCACACACGCAGTCGTATTTGTACTTAAAGCCTTTTGGAAAAGGTACAGCAGAGTTGTCATCGTCCCTCGCTATCCGTTTTGGCAAGGATGTGTGTGTAGTTTGAAGATAGAATGTATGTTTTCCTTTGAAATTTAGGCCACGCTCGACAGAAACATTCGTAACCCAGCACCTTGCCTTAAGAGCCAATGTCAAGTACGAAAAAGAAGATATCTTTATCTTTGGTGTGGTTAAAGTGAAATTCTCAGGATGACGAAAAGCCCAAACCAGTTTGTAACCTTGGAATCTATCGTCTTTAAGCATAGCGTCGTAAATACATTTTGGACTATCATTGAAATAACGTCCCCCGTACGCAACAAAGAGAATCAGGCGATCATCCGTCTTGACGAAACACTTTAGCACATTTACAAAAAAGGACGCTAAATAATAATAGGTGCGGTATATCCACCGGCTTTGCTTTACAAATGAAACTAAATCCATAAGAGGGTTATATTAATATTAATTGTTTTTTCTCATAGAAGTCATGTACAAGAGAAATAATTGCCTCAGATATATTACTATCTATATACGAATACCCCCTACTATCCTTTATGGAGTTCAGTAACGTGACCAGTTCATACCTAATTCCCTCTCCTTCTAGTTGATAGAAATACCGTTTATTTTCTGCCGGATTTTCAAAGCGCACCTCAAAATAGTCTGTTTTCCACCATGGAGCAGGTACGTATATATAGCCTTTAGTTCCTGAGATGACAAGCTCACCTTCTGATTTCACGCCTTGACCTACTTTCATTGAAGCCATTGAGTCTTTGTAAACAAATGCGACTTTAGTGAATAAATCGTAACTGTCATCATTTTCCATCTTATGTGAAATGATGTCCTTCTTTAGGAAGTCTGTTCCCAGCAATTGGAAAATCGGAAGAAGTGCCGTCGGTCCCCATGCGCAAATACTATTCCATCCACTGATATGAGCTTCCTTAGAATAATCGCGCATACTGGTACAAACTGCATCAACAGATACAATTTTACCAATAATTCCCGTCTTTGCAAGAAGTAGCATTCGGTAATAGGCCATCGAATAGGCTGTCTTGATGGATTCCATTAGAATACAATGATGATCCTCAGCGCATCTCTTTAATTCAACCCACTGGTCAACATCAACCGTTACAGGTGACTCACAGAGGACATGGATGCCATGTGTTAGTGCTATCTTTATTTGCTCATAGTGCTTCTGTGGAGACGAGACAACAAAAATGGCATCACTTATTTCTAAAAGTTCATCTAACTGAGTCGTAACAACTGGCAAGTGCTTGACTTTTTCACTTAACAGACTTGTATCTTGTGAACAAACACCACTGATTGTAAGCCCATTGACAAAATGGCTCTCATACTCAAATTTGTTTACGATGTTCGACTCACCTACCAATCCAAGTCGTACTTTTCTTTCTTCAGAACGGAGTTCAGAACTCGAAACACCATGTGTACGCTCGAGGTATATGACCTTACAATATTCATTTAAGTAATCAAAATGGCCTTTCCAATCAGAACCAACAGTGAAGATGTCAACACCAAGACGGCGAATATCATCAATTTTCTGCCCTTCGTATTCCTCTACTATAATTTCATCAGCTATGCCAGTTGCCTTCACTGCCTCAATGCGTTCCATCAGCGACTGCTGTACATTGATTTTACCACGAGCACGATCAAAGCCATCTGCGGTCACACCGACAATTAGATAATCGCCAAGAGCCTTAGCTCGTTCTAATAAACGGATATGCCCTCGATGTAGTAGGTCGTAGGTACCATATGTAATAACCTTTACCATGCTAAATAAATTGCTTTTCTCTTAGGTCTTTGAATGCACCAATCAGTTTATCGTAATCTGCTTCAGTAAGGCAGCCAATATGGCCAACACGGAATACAGAATCTTTCATGTCACCACCATTTGGACAAATCCACATCCCATACTCATCTTTAACTTTCAGGAAGATTTCGTATGCAGATTGTGTCGT
>CACYCJ010000346.1 GCA_902772925.1 uncultured Lachnospiraceae bacterium | reverse complement strand
TACCGCCATAATGAATTTATGGCGGTACTTTTCTTTTGCTCTGCTTGTAATAAATAGGGCTTTCTGCTATAATCCCTTCGTAATTCGAGCAGAAATAAAGCAGAAATGAATACTGCACGAAAATACAACACGAAATTATTATATGGCCAAATAGGGGAAATAAAAAACAAACGGAAAGATGAATAAAGATATGACTGACAGGATGTACAAAAAATTGAAATACGGAAAAACGACACTTCTCAGGCTTTTTACGGCTCTCTTGATTCTGCTGTCTTTTGCTGTGATCTCTTCAAAGAGCGCAGGTTCAAAGGTTCTGGCCGATGATTACGAAACCCGGGAATATACCGAAGAGGAAAAGGCGCAGGCTAAGGCGTGGCTCAGTGCTCACGGATATCCGCCTACGAGAGCCGGTGCACAGATGGCATATCAGGACTATCTGAACGGCAAATTTGACAACGATCCCGAGGTTCAAAGATATCTCGGTAAGGAGGTCAAGATAACCGATGCGGTAAATGATGATGCCTCGCAGGACGAAAAGAGTGTAAGAACTGCGGTCGAGACCCACCCACCGGTAACTACAAGCGGAAAAATAGCGGTGACCACCCGTGCGGTGCCGGAAAAGACCACAGAGGAAATGAATGTTTCCGAAACAGAAGCCGAGTCGTTTTTAAGTACGGGAGGTGATGCGGCACTTAAGGGCGTAAGCCCCGATCCGATGAAGAAATCCCTGGGAATAGCATTTATTGCAGTCGGAATCCTGGCAGGGATAGGAATTGTATTTTTTGTAAGAAGATGATTTTGATGCGGTGCTTAATACCGGAAAATTCAGGAAGGACAGATGGATGAAAAATTGTAAGCTGTGTCGACACGAACTAAACGATGAGCAAAATGTGTGTCCGAGATGCGGGACTATTCAGGATGAATCAAAGCCCGTGGAAAAGCAGAGAGATAACAGCGGACTTATAGTTGCGATCCTTATAGCTGCCGCAATACTCCTCATAGGCGGCGGAGTCGCATTACTTTTTCTTAAGAGAGGCAACAAGGAAGTAAAGAGCACCGTATATGAATATTATCAGGTGATAAGCGATAAGGATTCGGAAAGCTATGCAGCGATCACATTAACGGATGAAATGCGTCTTCAGATGGAAAACAGTGTCCGTCAGTACAGTGATGTTTTCGGCGAAATGACATTGGAGGAGTATCTGTACCGTTTTGAACTGATGGACGGATATACCTACGACGATATAAGCATCAGGAAGGTAAGCGAGGGTGATGAGACCGCGCGAAAGAATCTTCGTAATCAGCTTAAGAGCAGCAGCCAGGTCGATATCGAAATAGAGAGCGTTTACAGCGTTGATGTTTCATTCAAATACAGGAAGGAAGATACCGAGCAGTGGCAGAAGGGTGGAGAGCTGCTTACCGTATTCGGACATGACGGGAAGCTTTTTGTGAGAAAGTGATGCATTCCGATCAGCCTGCAGAAAGGCCGCTATTAAGGTTCAATAATCGAAAAGGCTTGCCAGAGGCAGGCTCACATGTTATAGTAACTTAGTTAAACTGGAATAAATAAAATTTGGAGGAAATTAATGAGTCTGATAGATAAGGTGTTTGGTACACACAGCGAGAGGGAGCTTAAAAAGATAAATCCCATCGTTGATAAGATAGAAGCTCTTGATGAAAGCATGCAGAAGCTTTCCGATGAAGAGCTCAGAGCAAAAACTGATGAATTTAAGGAGAGGCTCGCCAAGGGTGAGACTCTTGATGACCTTTTGGTGGAGGCGTATGCCGTTGTGAGAGAGGCAGCGGACCGTGTGCTCGGAATGAAGCATTTCCGTGTTCAGCTTATCGGTGGCGTTATACTTCACCAGGGACGTATAGCCGAAATGAGAACAGGTGAAGGTAAAACACTTGTATCAACACTTCCGGCTTATCTTAATGCCCTTGAAGGAAAGGGCGTATGCGTAGTCACGGTCAATGATTACCTGGCAAAGCGTGACTCGGAATGGATGGGTGCGGTTCACAGATTCCTCGGACTTACCGTCGGAGTTATCCTTAATGACTTCAAGAATGACGAGCGTCGTGAGGCATATAACTGTGATATAACCTACATCACAAATAATGAGCTCGGTTTCGATTACCTTCGTGATAACATGGTAATCTACAAGGAGCAGCTTGTGCAGCGAGGACTTCATTATGCCATCATCGACGAGATTGACTCGATCCTTATAGACGAGGCAAGAACACCTCTTATCATTTCCGGACAGAGCGGAAAGTCCACAGAGATTTATAAAATGTGTGATTATCTTGCAAGAAGAATGGAACGTGGTACCGCTTCAACCGAGATAAGCAAGATGGATGCCCTTATGGGAACCGAGATTGAGGAAGACGGCGATTACCTTGTAAATGAAAAGGATAAATACGTTGTTCTTACAGCAAACGGTGTTAAGGAGATAGAGCAGTTCTTCCATATTGATAAC
>CACYCJ010000345.1 GCA_902772925.1 uncultured Lachnospiraceae bacterium | reverse complement strand
CTTCGTGACGGCTGCCGTCACGAGAGGTGTCAAGATATGAGAAAAAATGTAGTCTGGTTATGTTTTTTTAACTTATAACAGAGCTTTTGTCTGAAATGAAGTTAAGACTAAAAGATGCACATCTGGTCGAGTCTGAAAAGGAATTGTGGGGTATTCCGGAAGGAAAGATTAGTATCCATTGCTTGAATGCGTACTCCTATAACATAGCTCAGAAAGATTCTCAGTTTGCTGAGGCATTATTGAATGGGAACTTCCTGATACCTGATGGGGCAGGTATCGTTATGGCTTGCAGGTGGTTGAAGGCTAAGTCACGTCCGGAGAAACGAATCGCAGGATGGGATTTGTTTTCTTTCGAAATGGATAGACTCGAAAGAAAAAGTGAAAAGCGAGAAGCGGAGAGTGAAAAGTTACGGGTGATGTTCATCGGATCGTCCGAAAAAGTGTTGAATTTGATTCGTGAACGGGCAAGCCGGGAGTATCCTTGTCTTGACATTATCACCTATTCTCCACCCTATAAGTCTGAATTTACTGCCGAGGACAATGAAGCCATCATCCAAAACATCAATGGCGCTAATCCTGATTTGCTGTGGATTGGCATGACGGCACCGAAGCAGGAGAAGTGGATTTATGTCCATTGGGACGAAATAACTATCCATTGCCATGTCGGAACTATTGGGGCTGTCTTTGATTTTTATGCTGGAACAGCGAAACGTGCACCGATTTGGTGGCAGAATCATTCGTTGGAATGGCTGTTCCGCTTGCTGATGGAGCCTAAACGGATGTGGAAAAGATATCTGATCGGCAATCCGGTGTTCCTAAGGAACATATTTACAGAATGGGTGAGACGATAACGTGTGGGGAATGAAATCCGCTGAATGAACAATGAATGTATTTATTCTGACACGGTTTAACATAAAATTATGGTGGACTTCTGCTAAGGATGGTTCACCTGTTCAAACGGAAGAATGGTTGGATGAACGGTTCCGATTATTTGAGAAATATACTTATCCTTCTGTTACGGCATTAAATTATCGGGATTTTCATTGGATATGTTTGTTTGATGCAAGTACGCCAGAGAGATTTCGTCAAAAAGTTGATGGATATATAAAGGATGAGCCCCGGTTGGTTGCCTGTTATATAACTGCTCAAGAAGCCGGGAAATTTCAAGATGTATTTAGACAGAAGGTCAGGTCATTGGCAAAAGAAGGTGAAGGCTTGATAACGATATATCTTGATAACGATGATTGCGTCAGAAACGATTATATTGATAAGTTAATCGCGTTTGCCAAAGATGCCAATTATGGGACTGTCTTTTCATTTAAGTATGGCATCCAGTATTATGAACAGATGAACCTTGCTGTCAGGATACCTTACCCCAATAATCACTTCCTTGCATACTATGAGGAAATGGGAGATCATATAAAAACCATTTGGGGCTTCTGGCATTTCGTCATTTACAAATACCGTAAGATAAATATTTACACAGACAATAATAGAGAGGATCCAATGTGGATTGAAGTTATTCACAAAGCCAATGTCGATAATGATGTGAAGATGACATCCTCACAGAAACTTGTCTTGCAGAAAGATTGTTTGCGGGAATTTGGATTGCCAATTATATTAAAAGACAGATGGATGACAGTGTTCTTGTTTTGTACTTCTTTTCAGATGCGTTTTTTAAGGCAAGTGGCAAGAAGAATAATGGATAAAATAAGGAGGAGTAATTAGATGGATGACAAAGTATGCTTTTTTTTGAGTTATTAAGATATTCATTGGGAGTAGGACAAAAGGCTCCAGAAATCACGGCTTCTGATTGGGATCAGATATATGAAAAGGCTAAACAGCAATGCTTGTTGGGGGTCATATTCAGCGGAATAGAACGGATGCCGAAAGAACAACGTCCTCATAAGCATCTTTTGCTGAAGTGGTATGCTGCATGTGAGAAGATACGAGTTCAGAATGAGAAAGCTTATGATGCCTGTGCCTTCGTGGCAGATTTATTCAGG
>CACYCJ010000344.1 GCA_902772925.1 uncultured Lachnospiraceae bacterium | reverse complement strand
CCGAAAGCAAAGACCATAAGTCCAAAAGGAGGTAAGAAAGATGAACAAGTATGAGATAGCGTTAGTTCTCAGCTCTAAGGCAGATGAAGAAGCCAGGAACAAGATCCTTGAGAGAGTTACAAAGCGTGTCGAGAAATTCGGCGGTACTGTAAACAATATCGATGATCAGGGCAAGAAACGTCTTGCATACGAGATTCAGAAGATGAATGAAGGTTTTTACTATTTCATCGATGTGGATTGTCCCCCTGAAGCTCCCGCAAGCATCGAGAAGCATCTTAGGATCATGGATCCCGTTATCAGATTCCTTATAGTTAAACAGGACGCTTAATCTGAAGATAAAAAGGAGAGTCCTAATATGAATAAAGCAATATTGATGGGAAGATTGACGAGAGATCCCGAAGTGAGATATTCACAGGGAATGAGCGGCGATCAGATGGCAATCGCCAGATACACGATCGCAGTAGATAGAAGACCCTCAAGAAGAGATATGGGGGCACAGCAAAGTCAGCAGACAGCCGATTTTATTCCGTGCGTAGCCTTTGGAAGAAGCGGTGAATTTGCAGAAAAGTATCTTAAGCAGGGAACAAAGGTAATCGTTACAGGCCGTATCCAGACCGGAAGCTACACAAATAAAGAAGGTCAGAAGGTTTATACGACAGAGGTTATCGTTGAGGAACAGGAATTTGCCGAAAGTAAGAAGAGTCAGGCAGAAAACGGATATACTCCCGCACCTGCTGCTCCGGCTGCCTCAAATGCACCTGCGCCTGATGCTGATTTTATGACTATTCCCGAAGGGATTGAAAATGATATTCCTTTCAAGTAAGAATTCTGAAATTTATAGTTTTGTAATATGACCAATTTAAAGGATACCGGGAGCGGTATCCTTTTTTTTCTGCTTCCACTATAACTTTGTTTGTGTTATAATACCATATCTATGTGCATTGCACATGGTGATAATGGTTATAAAAGGAGGAACCGGATATGTTTAAGGTCAACGGTGATTATCTTAATCTTCAGGGAAGTTATTTATTTTCCGATATAGCAAAAAAGGTTGCTGCATTTACAGAAGCCAATCCGGATAAAAAGATTATAAGGCTGGGAATAGGTGATGTAACACAGCCTCTTTGTCCTGTGGTTATAAAGGCACTTCATGATGCCGTGGATGAAATGGCGGTAAAGGAAACCTTCAGAGGATATGCTCCCGATCTCGGATATGATTTCTTAAGAAATGCCATAGTTGAAAAGGTTTATAAAAAGCTTGGGGCGGTAGTTTACGCTGATGAGGTTTTTGTAAGTGACGGTGCAAAGTCAGACTCCGGAAATATACAGGAGATTTTTTCGAGAGATTCAAGGATAGCAGTCTGTGACCCCGTTTATCCCGTTTATGTTGATACCAATGTTATGGGTGGAAGATCCGGCGAGTATGATGCTGCAGCGGGAGTGTTTAAAAATATAATCTATATGCCCTGCACAGAGGCAAATGATTTTGCTCCCGATTTTCCCGATGAGATACCTGATGTTATCTATCTCTGTTTTCCCAATAATCCTACCGGAAGCGCTATAACAAAGGATCGGCTTCAGCAGTGGGTTGATTATGCGAGAAAGAACAAAGCCGTAATAATCTACGATGCCGCATATGAAGCATATATTAGCGAAAAAGATGTTCCTCATTCCATATATGAATGTGAAGGAGCAAGAGAATGCGCCATCGAGATAAGAAGCTTTTCAAAGAATGCGGGATTTACCGGAACGAGACTCGGGTATACCATTGTTCCTAAGGATATAAAGGATGAAAATGGCGTGACCTTAAATTCATTGTGGGCCAGAAGACATGGTACAAAGTTTAACGGAACTCCGTATATCATCCAGAGAGCCGGAGAGGCGGTCCTTTCGGATGAGGGACAGCGTGAGACTGCCGAGCAGGTTGCTTATTATATGAACAATGCCAAATATATTTATGAAGGACTTAAGGGAGCAGGCTATAAGGTGTTCGGCGGAGTGAATGCTCCTTATATCTGGCTTAAGACTCCGGATGGTATGACATCCTGGGAATTCTTTGACTTCCTTCTCGAAAAAGCAAATGTCGTAGGAACTCCCGGCTCGGGCTTCGGAAAGAGCGGAGAGGGATATTTCAGACTGACTGCATTCGGAACCTACGAGAATACGGTTGAAGCTATAGACAGGATCAAAAGAATATAATCAATAAAAGGCATTTTTTAAATCATAAAAAATACGGAGGATGAAATGGGCAAGATTACAGTTGAAACATGTGAAATAGAAGGACTTAAGGTCATTACACCGACAGTATTCGGTGACGAGAGAGGTTATTTCATGGAAACCTACAATTATAATGACTTTAAAGAGGAAGGTATTCCCGAGGTTTTTGTACAGGATAATCAGTCGAGTTCCAAAAAGGGTGTCCTCAGAGGGCTTCACTTCCAGATCAATTTCCCTCAGGATAAGCTTGTAAGAGTGGTTTCCGGAGAGGTTTTTGATGTTGCGGTCGATCTAAGACCCGGCTCGGCTACATTCGGAAAATGGTTCGGAGTAAGACTTTCCGCAGAGAACAAAAAGCAGTTCTTCATTCCGAAGAATTTTGCTCACGGATTCATTGTACTTTCGGAAAGCGCCGAGTTCTGTTATAAATGTACTGATTTCTATCATCCCAATGATGAGGGCGGTCTGCTTTGGTCAGATCCCGATATAGGGGTTGACTGGCCTCTTCCCGAGGGAATGACAAGGGATGATCTTATAATCTCAGACAAAGATCATTTGTGGAAAGGAATCAAGGATTATTCAAATGGGCAGTAAGAAGAGGATATGTATAGCTCTTTTTATCGTATTTATCTTATGTCTCAATGTACTTATCATAATGAAGGTAAATACCGATTTTATAGGTGAGCTGTATAATGTGAAACTTCATATTGTTCTTTCTGCTGATTCGGAGGATGAGTTCCAGCTTTTCTATACGGATACCTACGGTAAGTTTACACCTGCCGATATGAAGGTGGTTCATTACAATCCCGAGGATGAGGTTGAAAAGGAACTTACATTTACATTTTCTCCCGATAAGAGGTATTTCAGATTCGATCCCGGTGAAAAATCACATATAGTCCGTATAAAATCCGTGAGCTATACCTACAGGAAAAATCTGTTTCAGATGAAGCCGGAGGATATGACTGCGCCGGGCAGGATCGTGAATGTGGATTCCGTGGATGTGGACGGGGATGAAGTAGTGCTGCATATCTCCTCCGAGGATCCGCAGATACTTCTTCCGCTTGATATAAAAGGACTTCTGGAAAGCGGCGGATATCACAGACCGGTCAGGGATATGATATTTATAGGCATAATGTGCCTTATCATAGACCTAATAGCTGTTTTGTTTATAGTACATTTCGACGGTATCACCATGATACCCGTGGAGATAATCAGAAACAGGAAGCTGATATCAACCCTGTCGAGGAATGATTTTAAGGGTAAGTTTGCGGGTTCCTATCTCGGAATAGTTTGGGCGTTTATCCAGCCGGTAGTAACTATACTTGTCTACTGGTTTGTGTTCCAGATCGGTTTCAGATCGGGAAATATGTCAGGTTATCCCTTTGTCCTTTATCTTACGGTCGGTATAACCACCTGGTTTTTCTTTGCCGATGCATTAAACGGCGGAACCCAGTCCATGACCGAATACAGCTATCTTGTTAAAAAGGTTGTATTTAACATAGACATACTGCCCTTTGTAAAGGTGGTATCAGCTATGTTCGTACATATTTTCTTTATTGCGTTTACCATTATACTATTGGCCTGCTACGGACATATGCCGGATATATACGATCTGCAGCTTATTTACTATGTTTTCTGCACATTTATCTTCGTGCTGGGACTTGCGTATTTTACATCTGCGATAACCGTATTTTTCAGGGATATGGCACAGATAATAAATATAGTGATCCTCCAGGTCGGAGTATGGATCACACCCATAATGTGGGATGCCGAAAGTACGCTTTCACCTAAGCTGAATCTTCTTTTCAAGATCAATCCCATGTATTACATAGTTGACGGCTTCAGAGACGCACTGCTTTATAAATCATGGGTATGGGAAGGAAAGGGCCTTTGGACATTGTATTTCTGGACAGTGACCTTCCTTACGTTTTCGGTGGGAGTTATCGTATTCAGAAAGCTTAAGATTCATTTTGCGGATATACTGTAAGGTATACTGTAACAGGTACAAATTGACGACAGATAAGGATGTAAGATGTCTGATAAAGAAATAGCAATATCAGTTAAAGATGTCACAAAAATATATAAGCTTTATGATAAGCCCACGGACAGACTGAAGGAGTCCCTGGGACTGTCAAAAAAGCAGAAATACAGGGAGCACTATGCGCTTCGAAATATAAGCTTTGATATAGCAAAGGGAGAGTGTATAGGTATCATCGGTACAAACGGCGCCGGTAAATCCACTATCCTTAAGATAATCACCGGAGTGCTTAATCCCACAGCCGGGAATGTCGAGATAAACGGCAGGATATCGGCTCTGCTTGAGCTGGGCGCCGGCTTTAACATGGAGTATTCCGGTATAGAAAACATTTATCTGAACGGCACCATGATAGGCTTCAGCAGGGAAGAGATAGATGCCAAGCTGCAGGATATCATTGATTTTGCGGATATAGGTGAGTTTGTGTATCAGCCGGTAAAAACCTATTCCTCCGGTATGTTTGTAAGGCTTGCTTTTGCAGTGGCCATAAATATCGACCCTGAGATACTTATAGTTGATGAGGCGTTGTCAGTAGGAGATGTTTTCTTTCAGTCCAAATGCTTCCGTAAGTTCGAGGAATTTAAGGATGAAGGAAAAACAATCCTTTTTGTAAGCCATGATCTTTCGAGTATCCAGAAATACTGCTCCAGAGCAATTCTTCTTAATAAAGGAGAAAAGATAGGCGAGGGAACACCCGGTGAGATCATCGATCTCTATAAAAAAGTGCTTGTCGGAGCCGTAAATGACGGAAATAAGGCATTTATTGAGGAAGAGGAAAGAAAAGCCCTTCAAAAGGTTTCCGAAAATGTGTCTTTGGACAATCTCAAAAAAACTGAAAAAAGCTGGAAGGCTGATATGCCCATTAATCCTAACAATCAGGATTACGGCGATAAGCAGACGCAGATAGTTGATTTCGGTATCTTTGATAACGAAGGGAAGATCACATCGACTATAATAAAGGGTACATCATTTACCATAAAGGTTAAGATAAGAGCAAATGTTGACAGTATATGCCCCATAGTCGCATTTACCATAAGAGATCTTAAGGGGACGGATCTGTGCGGTACCAATACCATGTTTGAAAGATGTGACATCGGCGATCTGAAAAAGGGTGAGGAAAGGACTGTTTCTTTTACGCAGGAAATGAATCTTCACGGAAGCCAGTATCTGCTGTCACTCGGATGTACAAGGTATGATAATGACGATTTTCATGTATATCACAGACTTTATGATATATGCAGCGTTTCAGTCGTAGCCGATAAAAATACGGTCGGTTTTTATGATATGAATTCTAAGATCGTGATTGATAAATGATGGAAGAT
>CACYCJ010000343.1 GCA_902772925.1 uncultured Lachnospiraceae bacterium | reverse complement strand
TAATAGTATTTTTGGCAGTATTGTTTCTGCTGGGAATAGGCTTTATGTTTTATATAACCCGTGAAGGAAACGGCAAAGAATTTAATAAAGAGGCGGTATCTCTTGAGCTGAATGATATAGCTAAAAGGGCATCTGATAATTGGGGGGACTTTGATACATTTGATAATCTGAAGTATAGCATTGATTTTATGATCCTGGATAATAATAACAGGGTAATGTATGATTCCGGGCATCAGATGGCGGTAAATAGTATCAGTGAAAAGCTGAATGTTTCTGAGGCGATTAATTCAAAACTATCTTATATGTATGTGCTTAAGGATGACCGGATTTTAGGAAGTGTTATAAGAACAGATGAAGGAAATGAGCAGTATATGAGGCTGCGGATCAGATTCCTTTTGGGGGCTTCCATATTCTGTATTATATTTCTTGCAGGGGCTCTTTCTTATGGGCATTACATAAATAAGAATATAATTGTTCCCTTTGATAACATGAAGGCGTTTGCCTCCAGTGTTGCTATGGGTAATCTGAATGAACCCCTTCTGATGGATAAGGAAAATATGTTTGGTTCATTTACGGAAAGCTTCGATATAATGCGTGAGGAACTATCACAGTCAAAGAAGAGGGAGATAGAACTTCAGAGAAGAGAGAAGGAACTTATAGCATCCCTCAGCCATGATCTGAAAACTCCTATAACCGGAATAAAGCTTACATCTGAGCTCCTTAAGGCAAAGATTTCGAGGGATTCTGATGGTAAGGAAGGAGACACCATTCAGAAATTGGATAATATATATAATAAAGCTGATCAGATAGATGTTCTTGTCAGCGACCTTTTTGCAGCTTCGCTTGATGATTTGGGAGAGTTCAAGGTTAATACTCAGGATGAAGAATCAAAGATACTTAAGGATATAGTCGTTAAGTTCGATGATAGAGAACTGGTAAGTCAAAGTGATATCCCGGATGTGGTGATAAATGTGGACCGGAATAGAATGAGCCAGGTGATAGGAAATATCATTTCGAACTCCTATAAATACGCAGGGACAAGGATTGATATTAAGTACGAAGTAATAGATGATTATCTTGAAATGTGTATCAGAGATTATGGACCCGGAGTACCGGAGAATGAGATATCACTTATAACTAATAAGTTTTATCGCGGAAAGCAGTGGACAAATGGAAAAAAAGACGGAAATGGTCTGGGACTTTATATCGCAAGAATTCTTATGGAGAAGATGAATGGAGAACTGCTTCCGGAAAGTGGTTCGGATGGATTTATCGTTCGCTTACTTATTCCGCTTAGTTAAAACATAAAATTTTTGCAATTAAGAATTTGATAAGAATTTAATAAAGCTTAGACAAAGAAGATCAGGAAGAAACCATATATACTAGCATCATAAGATGTCACCATGAACCTTTTGGAGGCATAATTGATGTAGTATATATGGTTTTTTTTCATAGGGAAGAGGAAATGCAATGAATAAGAAGAATAGTATTAAAGTGATAACAGGTTTACTTGCTGTATCTATGCTTGGTTTGGTTGCTGTAAACGGTGGGCAGACAGGGAGTGGAAGAGTTGCTTTTGCTGAAGGGACGGAAGCGGAAAATGAGATCGCTTCGCCGAATGAAGCAAGAAGAGAAGCTTCTATAATGAATGATGCAGATAAGATATACGGTGTCGGTTCTGTCAGCAAGGTTTACGTGACAACGGCTGTGATGCAGCTGGTGGAGCAGGGAAAGGTTGATCCGGATGCACCGGTGACAGACTATATAGATGACTTCAAGATGGCAGATGACAGGTACAAGGATATTACTGTAAGAATGCTTATGAATCATACATCCGGAATAGCGGGAACATCTGCAAAGAATTTGTTTCTTTATGGCGATAATGATTTCGTGATGACTGAAAATATTCTTAAGAATCTTGAGTGCCAGAGGCTTAAGGCTGATCCGGGTGAATATGCATGCTACTGCAATGATGGCTTTGAGCTGCTCGAAGTAATCGTTGAGAGAGTCTCCGGGATAAGTTATACCGATTATGTTGAGAAGAATATTGCGGATAAAATCGGTGCAGACAACATCTATACTGCAAAGAATGTTTTTGAAAATGCAAATCTTGCTGATATATATCCTGATGGTCATAACAGATATGAAACAGAGTATTGTATGGATTTTGGATCCGGTGGGATTTATTCAACAGCATTGGATACCTGTGAGTTCGGAAGTACATTTTTTAAGGGAGATAATAGGCTTCTCTCTGAAGAAAGCAAGAATAAAATGGCGACACTTTGGAGCAGTTCGAAGGATGTGTCAGAAAAGCTTAAAATTGATCCCGCCTTTATGGATCAGAACGGTCTCGGATGGGACCTGGTGGATATCCCTATGTATGAAGAGGCAGGGGTAAAAGCATTATATAAGGGTGGTGACACTCGGGATTATCATGCGTCGCTTCTTGTAATGCCGGAAGAAAAGATAAGCATATGCGTAACTACGGCTGAGGGAAGCAGCGGATTTAATCTGGCTATGGCTGAATCACTGGCGAATATTATACTTGAAGAAGAGGGGACCATTGTGGAAGAAACTGCTGCACCTGAAGTGGAACTGCACGAAAAGGTTCCGGATTCATATAAGCAGTATGAGGGACTCTATTCAGTAAATGGAGCTCCGGCGGAAATAACATTTCCGGATATGAAATATGCTCTTGTAAAAATGGTCGGATCGGGAACATCTGACAGTTACTATATGTTCACAGAAAATGGCTTCGTAAAAGTAACCGGTGATGTAGAGGAAGGAAATGCCAGGGTTGATGTGAATTATAACTGTGTGGATTTTGAAGAAGCGGGTGGACATATATATGTTACTCAGGAAATGATATCTAAACCAAGCGGTCTTATAAGTACTTATCAAAAAGACTATATAGGTGAAAAACTGGAAATGAATCCGATTCCGGAAGATGTTCTAAAGTCATGGCAGGAAAGAGATGAGATGATTTTTGAACTCATTTCCGATAAGTATTCATCAGCAGGTTATAATGCACCGTTTGCAAGTATAAAGTGCCTGGACGATAGTGGGTATGTGGTATCGACAGGTTTTGAGAAAGACTCGATTTTTAAGATAGTTGATGCAGATCACCTTGAGGCTTTTAATACTATTCCAAGTTCTTCAAACAGGGATGCCTGTGATATATATATTGATGAGTCAGGAAAACTCTGTTCAACCTATGGGCTTTTTGCGGTTCCGGAATCAAAAAATCAGAACTTTACGGCTGATGTAAAGAAAGTGGAGCTTACAACGGATGAAGCTGTCTGGTTTAATATAGATGACTCTATGGCCAACAAAACCATCAGTATGGACAGACCTGAAAACAGCGCAGTCTATGTATATGATAAGTTCGGAAATGTTAAATATAGTACTCATATGATAGATTACGGTAATATCCTTCACTTACCAAAGGATGGATATATTGTATTTGTTGGTGAAGATGGAGGAACGGTCTCGATTAATTAGTCAGGGAGGCTGCAGGCTGCAGCCTCTTTTTTTGCGCTTTTATGATAAATATACTTTCTTTCGGGAAATGAAATCTGTATTTTGTCACGCCAATGTGATATTATACAAGGATGTGGTGCGACATATTATATACTGTTGAACTGCAATTGATACGGAGGTAAGATCGGTTGGATACTGACAGAATAGTTAAACGGATAATCGACGGATACAGGATAAGGAGAGAGGATAGGAGTATAACAGAGCATCTGAAAGAATGCAGTCTCGAAGATATTCTGACCGGGGCTGATACGCTAAGGGCAGAGTATAAGGGAGAGTTTATAGATTTATGCTCCATAATTCCCGGAAAGAGCGGTAACTGTGGCGAGGATTGTAAGTTCTGTGCCCAGTCGGCTCATAATCATACTCAATGTGACATACATGAGCTCCTTGATTTCGAGACTATATACAAAGAGGCAAGCTCAAATGAAAAACAGGGTGTTCACAGGTTTGCAATAGTAAATTCGGGAAGATGCCCTACGGATGCCGATTTTGACGCACTTATAAAAATATATGAAAAGCTGAGTGTGAAGACAAATATATCCTTATGCGCATCACTGGGCCTTCTGACACAGGAGCAGTTTGACAGATTATATAGTGCCGGAGTCAGAAGGTATCATAACAATATAGAAACATCGAGAAGTTATTTTAAAAAAATATGCACAACACATTCTTTTGATGATAAGATAGAAAATATAAAAAGAGCAAAAAAGGCAGGCCTTGAGGTGTGCTCGGGAGGAATCATAGGAATGGGCGAAGGTATGGATGACCGGATAGAAATGGCGTTTGACCTTCAGGAACTGTCCATCAGGTCAATTCCGATCAATGCACTGATACCGATAAAGGGAACGCCGCTTGAAAAGCTTAAACAGCTGTCGGAAGAGGAAATACTCCGGACAGTTGCCATATTCAGATTTATCAATCCCGAGGCTGATATTCGTCTTGCGGCAGGCAGAAGCCTTTTGGAAAATGATGGTGAAAGGGCTTTCGCCGGCGGGGCTAATGCTACTATAACCGGTGATATGCTTACAACATCCGGTTCAACCATAAAAAGTGATATTGAAATGCTCGGTCGTATGGGACGGGATGTGGTATCAAAATAAAGCAAGAAGGGAAATATACTCAAGGAATCTCTATATGCTTTCTTGAAAGGATATTTGGAATGCTAAAAGAATTTATAATACAGGACTGGGCACTGATGCTTTTGCTTCTGGCTTTTGTAATCCTGCTCAGAACCACTGTGTTTTTCAACAAAAAGTCCAAAATATGTATGTATGCGCTGGTTGTCGCTCTTTTTGTCCTTTCGATCATCGTGTTTTTTGAATTTTATCTGGAGGAACAGGCGATTCTTACCGATGTCAGGCTTGTGCTTATGTCCATCCGGTACAGTGCCACGCCATTCATCATCGCATTTATTATTTATACTATGGCAGTAAATGTCCGCTGGTACATTTTCATTCCGGCTATCATCCTTGCGATCATAGATTTTATATCGCTATTTACCGGGATCGTTTTCAGTCTGGACGAGGAGGGACACCTACACCGTGGATTCCTCGGTTATCTTCCGTATATTCTGGTGGGAGGTTACTCTGTTTTACTTGTGTATATATTGATAAAGAGGAGTAATAAACGATATACCGAGATATTTCCGATATTGTTTCTCTGCTTTGCGTTTATCTCCGGCCTGATCCTGCCGTTTTTACTCGGCAAGGATTATTCGAAAATATTCTGTGTTACTATAGTTATCGCGGTTTTTGTACACTATGTGTTTTCAATCCTTCAGCTTACTGAAAAGGATTCGCTTACGGGGCTTCTCAACCGTCAGGCATTCTATTCGTCAATCGAAAATGATTCAAAGAGTATAAACGCATTAGTATCGATTGATATGAACGGTCTCAAGGTGATCAATGATACTCAGGGACATGCGGCGGGTGATAAAGCTCTGGAAACAATATCGTTCTGCTTCATTCAGGCGGCTTCGGCTAAACAGTCGGTTTACAGGATCGGCGGAGACGAGTTTGTGATCATCTGCCGAAGAGCGACTGAGGATGAAGTTAAACAGCTCATAGAACGAATCCGGAAAAATGTTTCAAAAACAGAATATAAATGTGCTATCGGGTACAGCTACTATCCGAACGGGACTGATTCCATTGATAAGATGCTTAAAGAATCAGATGAGAAGATGTACGAGGATAAATCGGCCTTCTATGCATCGAAATAATATATGAGAGCTTGTCGGAACAGACAAGCTCTTATTTAATAGCAGGAGGATTGTGATGTCTGAACGGTTTTCAAGAATACAGTTGTTATATGGAGAGGAAAATATGCGGCGCTTCGCATCCTGCCGTGTGGCTGTTTTCGGTATCGGAGGTGTAGGCGGTTATGTTGTTGAGGCACTGGCAAGGTCCGGTATAGGAGCACTTGATCTGATAGATAATGACAAGGTGTGTCTGTCAAATATCAATCGTCAGATCATAGCAACCACAAAAACCGTCGGAAGATATAAAGTGGATGTTGCAGAGGAACGCATCAAGGATATCAATCCCGAATGTGAGGTAAGGACCTATAAGATATTTTATCTCCCTGAAACACAGGACCGGTTTGATTTTCGGGAATATGATTATGTAGTAGATGCGATAGATACCGTAACGGGTAAGCTTACTATCATTGAAAATGCAAAGAAAGCAGGTGTTCCGGTAATATCCTCCATGGGTGCGGGTAATAAGATAAGCCCCGCTTTATTCGAGGTTGCGGATATTTATGAAACCTCAGTCTGTCCGCTTGCAAAGGTTATGCGAAGGGAATGTAAAAAACGGGGGATCGACAGCCTTAAAGTGGTTTATTCAAAGGAAAATCCGATCCGGCTGAAAAGCGCAGATCGTAAGGCTGTTCCGGGTTCAACTGCTTTCGTGCCTTCGGCTGTGGGACTTATCATTGCAGGGGAGATCATAAATGACCTTGCGGGAGTAACGGATAATTAATTCTTTTGTTTTTGAGGAATATAGAGTAAAATATCAGATATATTATCATGCTCTGCCGACATGTGTAATCAGGCTTGTTGTATACTAATGGTTTTAGGGGGGACGATACATGGCAGAAAAGGTTAGTGAATTACATAAATTAAAACGACAAAATACAATAATGACTACAGAAAAAGCCGTTCCGGAATTTCGTGGCGAAAATGCAATGGATATTGAGGCCAGAGAAGCACTTTATCAGAGCGAAGCAGGTAATATCGAACAGGAAGCGGCAGAGGCTTTTCAAAATTTTTGGGGGTTAGATTCGGAAGAAGGCTATTCACAGCTGCGAGCAACCTCAAAAAGGTATGAAATAGAGACGGATAACGGACAATGGGAGACTGAGAGAGAAGATAAGGCAAAGGTTATTTCCGAGCTTGCTTCCATGGCTCAAATGAGTAATACCAGAACCGAAAAAAGTCGTAAGAAGCATGTTAAAAAAGCCGGAAAAGCATATAAAAAGGCTGCAAAAAGCTTTCGGAAGCTCGGTAATAAAGGTGAAAACGGAAGCATAGGATACATTTCAAATGCCGAAGACTCCATAGAGCAGATGATCGAAGGCGAGATTGAGCTTGTTAAGGCTGAGGGATTAAAGGACAATTCGGAAAAATATCGCTTGAGCCGTTTGGAGCTTAAGAAGATTTCCATGCTGGAAAATCTGTACAGAAAAGCACTTGAAAATCAGAATCTGTCTCAAAAAAACAGGAGAAAGCTGAATCGGAAGCTGCAGGATCTGACTATGGAAAAAAACCGAAAAAAAACGCAGTTCCTGCCGGTGCTCGTGGATCAGGCTATCGACTGGAGAACAGCGGATACATTTACCGATAATCTCGTGATGAACGGTGAGCAGTTTGAAAAATTCGTTAAGAAGCTGAATGACGGAAATATTCCGAAGGATGTTAAAGAATTGCAGATGCTCCTTAACGCTTACCACAAAAACCAGGAATTGGTAGGACAGGATAATGAACATTCCGATGTGGTTTCGCTTAATTCGATGAAGATCGTGACGGATAAATGCATGACTCTTAAAGTGACCTACAGGAGGAATGCAAACATAAGAAGGGCATTAGATGTCATATATACCCAGTGTCAGCGTCAGACGGAATATCTAAAGGACAGAATCTATAAAGAGGGAAAGAAGATCGAAAAGAATTCCGAGGACAGAGAAGAAGGCGATTATGTTGCGGATGACGAGTTTGCTCAGTATAAGGTAATGAGTAATAAGGATTATATCCTGGAGGTGAAAAAGAATCCGTTTAATAAATCATATGATCATGATATTAAAAATGAAGAAGGAGAAATAAAGGATAGGGAAGAATACGACAGTTACGATTCTAAAACCAGCTTGTACGGGAAACGAATGAAATACTCTGACGAAGTGTTTGGAGATCAAAATTTCGCTCCGCAATTGGTAAATGTTAATAGTGAATACGGATATATTGCCACAGCAAACGGAGCCATTATAAATAAGTATGTCAGAGATAAGAAGGCCGGTATCAATGCATATCGTGCGTATCTCGTAAATAAAGCTCTGGGTAAAAATGTAGATGATGATTCAAGCATTGATGAAGATGAAAACAATGAGAGCTTATTAAATGAAGAAGTCAAGGAAGAGATAAATGAAGAATTAGATAAAGGCTTTTTTGAAAAAGAAAAAGACGATGATAATGATATACTATTTGATGAAGAAAAGTCTCAGAAAATAAAACTGAATCAAAGCTTATCGGATGACGACTCTGAAATAGATGATCAGGATCAAATCGCCGATAAAGTAAAAAAATCCGATAAATATGAGAGCCTTACCGAGGAGCAGGCTAAGGAGCTTCTGGATGAATCAGAGGCGGAGGAAATCGAAGAGAGAGTTGAGAAATGGGAGCAGGAGACTAATAAAACCATAGATCGAATGGATAAAGCGACAAAGATGAATACATTGAATAATGATACAAGATTCTATCGTATGGTTGATGAAGGATTTTTGCAGTATGCTTTAAAGCTTCCGGCGAGTAAAAACGTAGAGAAGAATGTTAAGGGAATAAACAGGAAGGCCGGTACGGTGGTGCAGGATAAGGCCTTTATGAGTACAGGCTTTAAGGCGGATGACTATTTCTTCAGCGGCTCGAAGGGACAGCCCGTGATGCTCACACTGCTTGCGGATAAGGGCACCAAGTGCTTTGTTACAGCCAACAGCGGTGAAGGAGAGGTTATATTCGGCCGGGGAACCAAGTATATGATACTTGGAGCTTATGCTCATGGAAAGGACGGTAAAAGAGTGCCGATCACATCATTTGAAGCGGGCGGTTTTGTCGGTGAAGACCTTGATCCTATTGATGATGAGACGGAAGAGGAAGCTCTTAAGCGTAATATGAATCATGAGTCGATCAAAAATAAGACATCCGTATTCAAAGGAATTGAAATTGTAGCCAAGATCATAAAAGAAGATAATGCTGCATAATACAGATATAACGGAGGTTTTTTATAATGGCAGATGATAGAACAGAAAATGCAAGGCTCGATGATGAACATGAGCGTTTTATCACTCGAGGTGAGGATGTGGAAATACTGAGTGAGCCGCAATGCGTTGGATGCATTCATAATCAGGGAATGCTGAAATGCGCTGCACTTGCTACAAAGCCCACAGAGTATCTTACAAATGCGATGGATTGTCCCATGAGGGAGACGGAATGATTAATATTATCTTAGTGACAAAAAATGAATTAGAGCTTTTCAGAGAACTGCTTCCGGAAGACTATGAGTTTGGCCGCAAGGATGAATATTTGCTGGGCAGCTTCACGGAAGACGGGATAGCTTGCGGAGTTTTGCACTACAGGTTTTCGGATTATCGGTATGAGGTTCTTTATATGGGTATTCATCCCGCCTTTCGAAGAAGGGGATACGGGACGGAGCTTATGCGAAGATTTCTGGATTCGACATATGGAAGCGGTATTGTTTATCCTGTATTCATTTCATATGAAGAAAGCAGCTTCACTTCGTTTGATGAAATGCTGAAGTCCATGAAATGCTTCTACTTTGATGAAGAAACGACGATCTTCCGGATAAGTGAGAGCTGCAGAAATTCTTCGGATGCGTGCCGGAGATTTCTGAAGACTAAAGATGAATGCAAATTGTTTTTTGATCAGCCGGAGGTGGCTCAAAAGAGGTTTTTGAGTTTGCAAAAACATTCCGGACTTCCGTTCCTGGATGATTTTGAGTCTCGTAGGGATTCCTACTGCGAGGAGCTTTGCTTCTGCGTAAGCCGTGATAATAATATTGGTTCGGCCGTTTTCTGCAGTTTGGACGAAGACCAAAATATCATTATGGAATATGTTTATTCGAATGACTCTGCAGGCAGGGCTCTTAATGATATGTTCAGTGCAGTAGCAAAGGCGATAGATAGAGATTACAAGAATCGTGACCTTTATATTCATGCGATAAATGATCTGTCGTATTCAATATGCTGTAAGATATTCGGCGATGAGGCAGAGCGTATTGCGGTTAAGGAAGCGGAATGGGATTTTTCTTGAGAATATAATGCATTATGACCCCATTGCAGGATTGTTGTAACAGTTTTGTGGTGGGGCCTGTTTCTTATTTGCGCGGGTGTGAAGATGAAGCTGACATCAAATCGAAGAAAAATAATTTATAGGATCATTTCTCTTTTATGCGTTTTCGCTGCTGTGACAACGCTTTTTTCTGCTGTTGTCTGTGCGGAAAATATAGAAACCAAGACCGTTCGTGTCGGTTACTACGAAAATGAGGTCTTTCAGGAGGGAGCCGAGGAGGGTGCTGTAAAAACAGGTTATGCTTATGAGTACTATTGTAAGCTTTCCGAATACACCGGCTGGAAATATGAATATGTTTACGGCGGCTTCGGGGATCTTTACCAAATGCTTCTGGATGGAGAGATAGACCTTTTGGCAGGACTTGCGTTTAGAGAAGAACGCGCATCACTGATCAGTTACCCGAAAAAAATAATGGGCAACGAATCATATTATCTTGTAAAGCACGATTCCGATCCGGATATTACGGCAGATCCGTCAACCATGAAAGGGAGTACGATCGGTGTACTGGATAGCGCAATGGTCAGTGTGCTTGATCAGTATCTTAAGGATAATAATGTAGATGCCAAGGTTGTAACATATGAGGATTATACCGGGCTGTTTGATGCATTTGACCGCAATGAAGTGGATATACTTGCGGCGGAGAGTGACGGGGCTCACGGAAGAGAGCATTCGGAGGTCCTTACTGTTTTCGGAACATCGGATTACTATCTTTGCGTAAATAAAAAGCGTCCGGATATCCTGGCAGAGCTGGACTCGGCTCAGATGCAGCTGGCTGCTGACGAACCGAATTATATTAATTATCTGAGTTCAAAATATTACTCGGTCAGTGTTACGGCGCGTGCTTTTTCCAAGGCCGAGCGCGAGTGGAAGGAAAGTCATGACACACTTCATGTAGGCTACCTTGATAATTATCTTCCATATTGTGACACGGATTCCAAGGGGAATGTGAACGGTATTGTAAAGGATATTGTTCCCGCCATTCTGGAAAGCGCCGATATGCAGAATGTGGCGGTTACCTATACCGGCTACAAGAGCTATGATGATATGATCGAAGGGGTCATAAACGGTGATATTGATGCGGCATTTCCCGTCGGCGGCGGACTGTACTATTCCGAGGAAAATGGAATTTACCAGTCAAACGCTGTTTCATCGTCACCTGCGGAGCTTGTATATAAAGGAGAATTCAGTGAGGAAAAAACCTCGCATTTTGCCGTAAATGAAAACAACCGTATGCAGTATTACTTCGTGAAGACGAATTATCCTGAAGCGAAGATCACATTTTATCCGTCAACTGATGATTGCCTGGACGCGCTTATCGCCGGGAAGGCCGGATGTGTAACACTGAACGGTCTTCGTGCTAATGATATTTTGAAAAACAGAAAATATGAGGATCTTTCACTCAGGCTGACAGGCTATAACGATTCGAGATGCTTTGGAGTGGAGATAGGTAATGAGGGGCTCCTTAAGCTTTTAAACCGCGGGATCAATGTCGTGGGAAGTGACTATGCACAGAGTATTTCGTACCGTTATACAGGAGGACTGTATTCCTATGATTTTGTAGATTTTATCAGGGATCACATTATATTGTTCAGCCTGATCGTTTTTACGATAGTAGCCCTTATCGTATTTTTCCTGGTACGCGATATCATAAGAACTAAGAAGGAAATTAAGGAAAAGGAGGTTGCCAACAGCGCAAAGACTGCATTCCTTAATAATATGTCTCATGATATAAGGACTCCCATGAATGCTATCGTCGGCTTTACCGCACTTGCCGAGAGCCACATTGATGATAAAGAAATGGTACGGGATTATCTCGGTAAGATATCAGTATCAAGTCAACATCTGCTATCGCTGATAAATGATGTTCTCGATATGAGCCGTATCGAAAGCGGAAAGGTGACCATAGAGGAATCGGATGTTCACCTTCCGGATATTGTAAATGATCTTTCTACGATGGTTCAATCCGATATTGATTCGAAGAAGCTGGAGCTGTTTGTTGATATGCAGAATGTGACGCATGAGGATATAGTGACCGACAAGCTCCGTCTGGATCAGGTGCTTCTGAATATCCTGTCAAATGCTATCAAATTTACTCCCGAGGGTGGAAAGATCAGCTTTGTAGTTCTTGAGAAGCCTTCAAAGGATGATAACATTGCAGAGCTTGAGTTCCGTATCAAGGATAACGGGATCGGTATGAGTGAAAGCTTTCAGAAGACGATTTTTGACGCATTCACCCGTGAAAGAACAAGTACCGTAAGCGGGATTCAGGGAACCGGCCTTGGCATGGCAATCACAAAGAATCTCGTGGAAATGATGGGCGGCAAAGTCAGTGTAAGCTCGGTTGAGGGCGAAGGAAGTGAGTTTGTTGTGGAGCTTCCATGCAGGATTTCCGAAAGGCCTGTAAAACATGAACCCGAGTCAGGACTTGATGCTAAGAAAGCTTCTGCAAAGCTAAGTGACGGAAATGATAAGGCTGCCGAAGGAAAAAACGAAGATAGTGGTACAGGCAGTGAAGGAAAGGTAAATGAAGGAAACGGTGATGAAAACGGCAGCGGACTGAAAGGGTATCCCGAATTCGAAGGGAAACGCGTGCTGCTAACCGAAGATAATAAGATGAATCAGATGATTGCAGAAGCAATCCTTACAGAAGCCGGACTTCTTGTGGAGATTTCCGGAGACGGCATAGAAACTCTGGAAAAAATGCAGAGCACTCCTGCCGGGTATTATGACATTATACTGATGGATATTCAGATGCCTAAAATGGACGGATATGAAACTACAAGGCGTATAAGAGCTCTTGATGATAAGGAAAAAGCATCCATTCCCATAGTTGCCGTTACCGCAAATGCATTTGAAGAAGATAAAAAAACAGCTATGGATGTCGGGATGAACGGACACCTTGCTAAGCCTTATGATGTTCCCGCGATTATGGAAATGCTAAAGAAGCTGCTGAAGTGATCGGGCAAAAATGTATTTTATTGAAAATGAAGTTCGATAGATTTATGAGAAAAAGCTGAAGGAATTGCCATATGGAAGTTATATTATCCGAAGAGCAAAAGCAAAAGATTGAAAGACTGAAGAACATTATCGGGGAGCTCGGATCTCTCGCAGTGGGTTTTTCTGGTGGAGTTGACTCGACATTTCTTCTTTATATTGCACATGAAGTGCTGGGTGAGAGGGTGATTGCGGTTACCGAAAAGGATGCCTCTGTACCGGAACGCGAATTTGACGAGGCAAAGGTGTTTTGCGAAAAATACGGGATTCGCCACATTGTCTGTACCGTGGATATGCTGAAGGTTGAGCAGTACCGAAATAACAGCCCGGACAGATGCTACTATTGTAAGCACAGGATATTTTCGGAAATAAAGAATATTGCCGGCGAAAACGGCATTTCATATGTGGCTGAGGGATCGAATGTGGATGATATGGGAGATTACAGGCCGGGAATGAAGGCGGTTTCGGAGCTTTCGGTGAAAAGCCCGCTCAGAGAGGCCGGACTTACAAAAGCCGATATTCGCATTATCTCAAAGGCGCTGGGGCTTCCGACATGGAACAAGCCCTCGTATGCCTGCCTTGCTTCGCGATTTGTTTACGGTGAGGAGATTACCGAGAAGAAGCTTCGTATGATAGATAGTGCCGAAAGGTTTTTGATCGAACTCGGTTTCCTTGAAGAACGCGTGCGCCTGCACGGAAATATTGCCAGGATCGAAGTTCCCTCAAGGGATATTCCGCGCCTTGTTTCCGACGGCATCCGTGAAGAGGTTTACCGGAAGTTTAAGGATATAGGCTTCTCATTTGTTACGGTCGATATGTATGGCTATCGCCTCGGAAGTATGAATGAAACGCTTGGAATGTAAAAAAAATCTTCGTGTCAGGAGGCTTATATGTCGGAAGAGGAAAGAAAACTGATTGCTATAGTTTCACAGGATAAAAGAAACATTATCGGATGCTATTCGATAAAGACATCTACGATACTGGCTCCGGGAAACGGACCGAAGTATGTGCTTAACGGGATAGACAGCATTACCATCTTCGGAGAACACTCCGTTTTGCTCGGAATGTATGACGAAGCAGAGGATATAGAAAAAGAAATCGCTGCGATCCGCGATGCCGTGGAAAGAGGCGACCGGACCTACACGCTTCAGTTTTGCAAAATGTGACAGAGAAACCGTCTCCTGTCACATTATTTGTATAGGCCGAGGAAGCTCAGTTCATTCATGACGAGAGCCAGGTCGTCGTATGAGTCTTTCATACCGTCGTCAACCCACTTGCGAATGACCGCGCCTAATGCACCGACATATGCTTCAAACATATATTCAAGGTGCTTCTGAGAATAATCCGGCTGCTCTATTTTCCAAAATTCGATGATTTTATCCTTATAATATCCGATGATCATATTTGAAAGCTTTGAATTTACATGTGCTGAAATGGTTCTGTTCAGTACCGGGTTTTCTTTTATTACATTTAAAAGATTGTAGAGATTGGAGTTGGACCGATCTGAACTTTTTTCTCCGAGTTCCCGGATGATCTTTCTGAAAAAATCATCCTCGATACTGTCCCAAAGCTCGTACACACCGGGGTAGTAGCGGTAAAATGTCGAGCGGTTCACACCGGCCTTTTCACAGATCCGGTTGACGGTTATTCTGGACAGATCGTCATCCTTTGTAAGTTCGAGTAATGCGTCTTTTATCATGGCCTGGGTGAATGCTGTGCGTGGATCTTTGCTTTCCATGTGAGTGCCTCCGTGAAAATATCTCGATGTGAGATATGATATTTTTTTGATATTTTTGCTATATTACGACAAAATGTACTTTTTTGCAACACATATCTCATTCTGCAACAGATGTCTTACTTTGCAACTTGTGTTGCATAAAGAGATAATTTTATCACTTTTGTCTCATTTTGCAACAAGTGTTATAAAATGTGTCGCGGAATGAGACAACTGCCCTGAAACTGATTATTGATTTTGCCAATTAATCTGATTATTCTATGCGTGTAGTAAACCCGGGCGGTTAACTATTTTATATACCTTTTTCCGAAAGAGCTTGCTTTTATAGGCGAGCTCTTTTTTACTAATTCTTGAAGTTTTTACGCTGATGCGGTATAACTTTATTATAGTCTTGTAATCGATTTTACTGAAATTGCAGTTAAACTTATACATGACAGCTTAAGGGAGGAGTATATGGAAAGATCAAAGGTTTATTTTACTGATTTCAGGACGGTCCTGGGTGTGAGTCTGACAGCTAAGCTTCAGAATCTTATAAAGTATGCCGGGATTAAGAACATAGATATGGATGGTAAATTTGTTGCCATAAAAATGCATTTCGGAGAGCTGGGCAATCTTGCTTATCTCAGACCGAATTATGCAAAGGCGGTGGCGGATGTAGTTAAAGAGGGCGGCGGATTGCCGTTTCTTACCGATTGTAACACATTATATCCGGGAAGCCGAAAGCATGCTTTGGAGCATATGGACTGTGCCAACATTAACGGCTTCAATACCGTAACTACCGGCTGTCAGATAATCATAGCCGACGGACTTCGAGGTACGGATGATATAGTTGTGCCGGTTCCCAACGGAGAGTACTGCAAGGAGGCTTATATCGGCCGTGCTGTAATGGATGCGGATATTTTGATCTCACTTAATCATTTCAAGGGACATGAGCAGGCAGGCTTCGGAGGTGCCATAAAGAATATCGGAATGGGATGCGGAAGCCGCGCGGGTAAGATGCACCAGCATAACAGCGGACATCCGCATGTGGTAACGGAAAAATGTAAGGGCTGCCGCAGATGCGCAAAGGAATGCGGCTCCGACGCGATATGCTACAGTGATCATAAGGCGTGGATAAATCCCGATAAGTGCAAGGGCTGCGGACGATGCATCGGTGCCTGCGCATTTGATGCCATTAGAAATGATAATTGGGACGCACCTCAGATGCTTGGCAGGAGAATGGCGGAGTATACGGCAGCGGTAATCACAGGCAGACCGAGCTTCCACATAAGCCTTATAACGGATGTATCTCCAAATTGTGACTGTCACGGAGAAAATGATGCGCCTATACTTCCCGATATCGGAATGCTTGCATCCTTCGATCCCGTTGCGCTTGATCAGGCGTGCGTTGATCTCTGCCAGAAAGCAGAACCCATAAGAAACAGCCAGCTCGGCGACAATATGGCGAAGGAACATTTTCACGATCACGGCGATGTATGGCTCAACAGCAATCCGAATACTTCATGGAAGGAAACCCTTGAACATGCCGAGAAGATCGGAATCGGAAGTCGTAAATACGACCTTGTGATCATGAAATAATATTGAAATAATATTAAAATAATGTGACATGGGACGGGGCTTTGTACCCGTCCGACTACCTACATTACACTTGTTAGCAGTGGTGGGTATATGTTATAATTAGTCAGTTATTACGATGATAAGGTGCATTCTGACGCGAAATTTTGAAAGCGTTGCAACCTGTACTAAAGAATTACAAGGAGGAAGGTGTTATGTTACTAGATGCAGTGTCAAAAATCAAAAGACATTCCATTCTGACATCAATTCTGCTAATGTGTCTTGGTGTCGTAATGCTGCTTTGCCCGGAGAAATATGTATCTACCCTGATCATGGTAGCAGGCTACGGTATGATCGTATATGCTATGGAGCAGGCGTTGGAGTTCATCGGAAAAAAGGGATCTCTGATGAGCAGCATTACATTTGTCATTTCGATAGTTGTGGGGCTTGTCGGAGTGGCTGTTCTGGTTTATCAGGAGGATGTCCTTAAAGTTCTCAGCTGGATATTCGGACTTTTACTCATCGTAGAAGGCGGAAACAGCATTTATTATGCATTTACATTTGCCAGAAGATCCGGACGAAAGGGATGGTCAATACTTGTCATAGTAGCAAGTGTATTGATAATAGCCGGGATACTATTGATACTCGGAGTGATCTTTTTCTCATTTGCCGCATTCAGGACACCGGTGTTTCTTATGAAGCTGATCGGAGTTGCTGTAATGTTTTCAGCTATATTCAGCGTACTTAGACTTTTGTGGATATGGCCGGTAAAAAAGGGAGGTGAAGAGAATGCCTAATAAGGAAGAAAGAATAGCAAAACTTCAGGCAGGCGCAAGAGAAATGAGCGCCGATATGAAACGCCTTCTTCAGAAGGAGATAGATGAAACTGAACAGAGCGAGAAGAAAAGAGCATCCGAAATGCTCAGTATATTTGCGGCTCACAACTATTATGCGGAGGGACTTACTCCTCAGGAGCTGAGGACTACTCTCGAGGATCTCGGACCTACATATGTAAAGATAGGCCAGATAATGTCCTCTCGTGTGGATCTGCTTCCCGAAAACTTCTGCCGGGAGCTGGAGAAGCTTCGTACAGAGGTTAAAAAGCTGGATCCTCAGCTTGCCCGCGCCGT
>CACYCJ010000342.1 GCA_902772925.1 uncultured Lachnospiraceae bacterium | reverse complement strand
GCACTGACTATACCCGTATATTTAGTAGCATTGTAGGAGCTCTTTCTGAGTTTCTCATTAAGCTCGCGGAACTCTTCCACACATTTCTGCTCGTGCCTGAATACCTTGACAACCTTCTGGCCGCTGAATATCTCTTCTACATATCCGTTAAGATCACCCAGGTTCTGCTGCTGATCGGAATAACTGTTCCTGGCAGATCCGATGATCTTCATACTGACACCCATTACAACTGCCACCATAAGCAGGGAAAGCAAAGCAAGCGGAATGTTTAAGAAAAGTAATGCCGCCACTATAGCTACGGTTGTTATGATAGCGGATACGATATTGGGAATACCCTGGCTTATCATCTGTCGTATAGCTTCCGTATCATTGGTATATACCGACATGATCTCTCCACGGGTATGTGTATCAAAATACTTCGCAGGGAAACGCTCCATCCTGTCAAACATATCCTTACGAAGAGCATACATTGTACCGTGTGTCATCCGGGCCACACATCTTGCCTGAATGAACTGCGACAGCACGCCCGCCACAAAGATAACCACCAATATAACAAGTGCACCTGCCAGCGCTGTAAATCCCGCTTTCTTATCCTCCATGGTAATGAGCGGAGTGATATATCTGTCAACAAGAGCAGACAGATAGGAATATGCCGCTACAGATGTCAGAGCCGAAACCACGACACATATCATGGTAGCGACAAAAAGTATTTTATGTCGTGAGGTGATATAGCCAAGGAGTCTCTTAAGTGTCTCTTTCATGCTACGCCTCCCTTCTCCTCATTTTCGGAGGCTGCGATAAGCTCCTTATATACGGGGCAGCTCTTCAAAAGACCCTCATGTGTATCAAAGCCGCAAACCCGTCCCTTATCCAGTACTATTATTCGATCCGCATCCCTGACAGATCCCACCCTCTGAGTGATGATCAGTTTAGTCATCTCGGGCATATCTTTTTGCAAAGCGTTACGGATCTTAGACTCAGTAGCAGTATCGAGTGCCGAGAGTGCATCATCAAGGATCAGTATCTTGGGTTTTTTGATCAGTGCTCTGGCCAGACACAGACGCTGTCTCTGTCCTCCCGACAGATTTGCTCCTCCCTGTTCTATAGGAGCATCGTAACCGCCTTCCTTTTCAGCCAGGAATTCATCCGCGCACGCCATACGACAGGCTTCTTCACACTCCTCGAGTGTGGCGTCACTTTTACCCCATCTTAAGTTCTCGGCAACGGTTCCCGAGAAAAGCACATTCTTCTGTAATACAACCGAAATATTATCGGTAAGCGTATCGGCACCGTATTCTCTTACATCATGACCGCCCACCTGTACGCTTCCTTCCTTTACATCATAAAGTCTTGAGATCAGATTGATAAGTGACGTTTTGGAAGAACCGGTCGCACCTACTATACCTATCATCTCACCGGAAGCAATCTTAAGATCGATATCCTCGAGTACATTCTCTCCGTTTCCTTCCCCGTATCTGAATGTGACATGTGAAAATGTGACTGAACCGTTTTGCATATCCGTCACGGGAGCCGCCGGATCGGTGATCGTGGGCTCATCCTCAAGTATCTGCGATACACGCTGGATGGATGCAAAGCTCGAAGCCAGCTGCGTGAAGGAAAGTACCATCATTGCCATGTAAGACATGATCTGAAATGCATAGGCGATAAAGCCGGTCAGATCACCGGTAGTCATGTCACCCACACTGATATATTTTGCTCCGATCCACGCTATTCCGATAAAGCAGAATTCCAGAGCCATCATCATGATGGGATTGTTGAAGGCGAGCAACCGTTCGACCTTTACAAATCCTTTTCGAACTGTTGCGGCATGCTCATCGAAGTTCTCTGATTCCGATGCTTCCCTGGCAAACGACTTGACCACGCGGATACCGGTCACATTCTCCTGCACATTCTCATTAAGAGAATCGTAATCAACATATACCTGACGGTACATTCTTATACTTCTTATAATGATAAAGGAAAGAAAAACTCCTATTATCACCACGCCTATTACGAGGACGATACTCAGCTTGACATTGAGCTGCACCGTGAGTATCAAAGAATAGATAACCGCCACCGGCGTCTTGAAAAACTGTGTCAGGATCGTCTGCGCCGCATTCTGTATATTGGTCACATCCGTAGTCTGGCGGGTCACAAGGCCGGGCACGCCGTACCTATCCAGATTGGCAAATGAAAATTTTTGGATCTTTTCGAATAATGTTTCTCTGAGGTTGGCGGCCAGACCGCTGGATGCCTTTGCCGAACAAATATATCCTATCAGAGCGCAGACAAGCGCCAGAACAGCAAATATCAGCATATATCCGCCCCAGCGAAGCACCTCATGCATATTGCTCTGCGAGATACCGTCGTCCACTATATGAGTCGTCATAAGCGGGATCATGGTCTCCAGCATTCCGCTTGCTATCATCAGTATCGGAGTGGCTATGAACACACCCTTATACTGTTTTACCTGTTGCAGGATCGAGTTCTTCAACTGCAATATCCCTCCTGTTCAATATTGATATAAGTGCTTTTTTATAATCCCTGTCGCCGGCATCGTATCCGGTCAGGAACATCTTTTCTCCAACGACTATTCCGTAGACCATAAGAGGGAACATCATCGCTCCCGCATGAACGGCAGTCACATGAGAAGAGTAGCCTTCTCCAATGAGTCCGCGTCCGAGATTGCTGATTAGAAGGGCGTCCTGCCCCATCAAATCTACTATCAGCCTCATTCGCTCGCCATGGTCCTTTGCAAAGAGAACCTTTCGCCACTCTATGTACTGGTATGAAATCGAATCCATATTGTTCTGAATCGAAGTCTGATCCTTTATACCATTAAGCAGCTCCTCATCCTTCCCGTCGGACAGCTCATCTGCCCGGAAGCATATTCTCATATTTGCCAGACTTGCATTTTGAAAAGTGTCCGGAATCCCGAACATATTTCTGGCATTGACGGGAAGCCGCGACACAACGGCAGCTTCATTATCGGGATAGGCCTCCGAAAGAGCCTTCATACCAAGCAGTGTCAGCACATTCTGCGTAGATGAATTCAAGCTTTTGCACAGTGCTTTGAAATCGCAGTACTCCATACGCAGGATGAATGTATCGTCAAAGCTTAAGCTTTCAGCCGGAGAAATTGTAAAAAATTTGTCGGCGGAAAGTGATATCGGCATATAATCATCCGAAACCTTAAGCTCAAGCTCCATCGGATCCGTATCGTAATCCTTGCTGCCGTATCCCCTGTAAATGCCCTCGTCTTCTCCGAAATAGTGATCTAACAGCGTACGGGCGAAGCGGAAAAATCCTACTCCGTCGGTAAGCGCATGACTGACCATCACTCCTATTATATTATCCTTATAATATACTCCCGCGGAGTGACCGTTATTCTCCTCACAGTTTATAACCTCCGGCTGTCCTTTAAGAAGCGGCATCGGTCTGTCATTATCCGCAAGCTCAAGAAATATTCCTTCGGCGGCTTTCAATGTACATTTCATATAAGGGCACTCGGACAGTGCCTGCGAAAGAGCCCCCGAGAGTCTGTCGGAATCAACCTCAGCATCAAGATATATCCTAAGGAACGGATTAGCTTCCACACTGTGCATCGTACTCCTGCTCATTCCCAAAAGCGAGCCTGATAATAGTCTTTTATTCATTCTACTCCTCCAAAAGCGCGGTGCTTCTCTACTAATTCGGTAAAATGATACCTACATTATTCTGATCTATATTTCGCTCTTCATTAAGAGGGACTATACCTTCTTTAATAAGCTCATTCTCAATTGATGAAAGTATACTTGCGTCCTCATATTTATGAGCGACATTCAGTAAAAATTCTCCGCTCTCTGCCGTAATGATCATACCGCTCGTACTGCAAACTCCGCTGACAATGTACTGATCCACATATCTGTCCATCCCCGGAATATCATAATTACCTACATAGCTTACCAATGCGGAAGGAACCATATCTGCGATAAGAGAATGGGCCAGATAGTACTTCGCCTTTTCCTCGATTCCGTCCAGCTTTTCCATACTGATGAGAGTATCCCGCTCTTTTTTGTATTGCTCTGCAGTCGCCCCCGGATCTCTCTGCTGCTTTAGCAGGGCTCTGCCCTTTTGACAGAGCGTCTCCATATCGGAATCAGCGTCCTCCCTGGTATAAACCAGATGCAGGAACTTGGTGACTAATGACATACTTTCCGTGCAGCCGAACTGATCGCTTACATCGCAGGTAACACCCATATCCGTATAATCCGGAATTTTTTTAATGGTACTCAGGAGTGCTTTGTAATATATTACCGCAAACCATACTGCAGGAGATGCATGCAGTGCCTTGACGCGCTCCATGACAGTCCCGGAATCCAGCCGGATGACGGTCATATAGCTTCCCTCCGGCTTATCCTCCGTCATCGCCTTTTCTAACTCACTGGGCAGTATCGGCTTTACTTCCTCGGGAAATCCATGCCATTTTGCCGGAACATCCGGAATGTGATCGAAGGGCTGTATCATTTCCTCGCCGGGAAGCGGAGGTGTATCCGCCCTTCTTACGCCTTCCCAGCCGGGATCTGTACCATATCTGTCAGTTACATATTGATAAAGGATAGAAAATGACCAATTGTATAAGCCTCTACCTCCACCCAGATTATGTGACATAGTAACATAAATGTCATTTCCCTCATAGTCCACAACAACCAGATGCTCATTCAATTTTTCCGAACCGAATTCCGGCATCGGATAAACAGTTTTTATCACCGGAACCGGAAGAGGATTATCAAGCAGCACATATTTTCCGTCTATTACCGCTACCTTCTTCATAAGATACGGATAACGAACCATAGTTTTCTGCACTGCTCCATCGAGTATCCCGCCGTCTACGGCTTCCTTCATGCGAAAACGATAGCGCATGGACAGTCCCCCGAAATACTTCATTGTATAAAGAAGTCTGGTATTATAATCGATCATGGCAAAATTCCTTTCCCGAAATATTATTTAAATGAATCTGTCACGGTTTATTATCACTTTGGAAAATATCTTACAGCCAGCATGGTGATATCATCCGACTGCTTCGCTCCTTCAGTATATGACTTTACATCTTCATATACAAGCCGGCAGACCGACTCGGCGTATTGATTATTTTCTTCATTTGCAATCTGCTTGGAGTTTTCTTCAAGCAGACCAAGCAGCCTTTTCTCACTAAAAAGCTCCCCGGATATATTTTTGGCCTCGATCACACCGTCCGTATACAGATAGAGGCATTCTCCCGGAGAAAGCTTCATCTCCTGCTCGATATACGGAGTCCCTTCTATGCCTCCCATAAGAAGATTCTTTTTGTTGCTCACATATCTCGCGCCGTTTGCACCGCACACTATAGGCTTGGTATGTCCCGCATGCACATATTTGATAACGCCGGTATTAATATTCATAAAGCCTATCCATGCCGTGACAAACATACCTGCCGCATTACCCTCACAGAGATTATCATTGGTCTTGCCGGCCACTTCTTCAATCGGCAGACCATGCTGGGCAAAGGTCTTGATAAGAGCCTTGGCCTTCATCATAAAGAGCGCTGCGGGAAGCCCCTCTTCGGATACATCTGCTATGACCAGCGCCAGAGTATCCTCGGAGATCATAAAGAAATCATAGAAATCACCGCCTACAGCCTCAGCCGTATTCATTATCGCATAAATGCCAAAGGATTTTTTTTCGGGAAACGGCGGGAATTCATTCGGAACCGCGGATGTCTGAATGACCCTGGCAAACTCAAGCTCCTGTCTGACCCTTTCATCTGCCTCTGCGATCATTTCCTTCAATCTGTCTACAGTCGTATTGATACCTGCAGAGAGTTCTTCGAACTCAACGGAATTAGTTACATTTACCTTCTCCGAAAGATCGCCTGCGGTAATCTTGGACAAGGAACCGTTAACATCCTCTATGCCCTTCACAACATGCTTTTTAAGCAAAGCGGAAAGATAAATGAAAATGCACAGCAGTACGACGGCAAACATGGAAATCGTAAGAAGCACATT
>CACYCJ010000341.1 GCA_902772925.1 uncultured Lachnospiraceae bacterium | reverse complement strand
TTACCCGTTCTGCACTATCGACCCCAATATAGGAATAGTTGCGGTCCCCGATAAGAGGCTGGATGTTCTTACGGAAATGTACAATTCTGCCAAAACTACTCCCGCAGTTATTGAGTTCGTAGATATCGCGGGATTGGTTAAGGGGGCTTCCAAAGGAGAAGGTCTGGGCAATCAGTTCCTTTCCAATATTAGAGAGACGGATGCGATAGTCCATGTAGTAAGATGCTTTGAAAATGATGATGTTATCCATGTGGATGGTTCGGTGGATCCCATAAGAGATATAGAGACTATAAATTATGAGCTTATGATGGCAGATATGGAGGTTCTCGAAAGAAGGATTGCAAAGACCACCAGGACAGCCAGAAATGACAAGGCTGCCGCAAAGGAGCTTGCTCTTCAGGAAAGGATAAATGCTCATCTTGGTGAAGGGAAGCTTGCGAAGACAGTGGAGATCACCGATGAGGAAGAGCTTGCCTGGTTCAAAGAATACAATCTGCTTACTTCCAAACCCGTAATATTTGCCGCAAATGTAGGCGAGGATGATATTGCCGATGACGGTGCGTCAAATCCTTATGTTGCAAAGGTGAGAGAGTATGCAGCGGAATTTAACTGTGAAGTATTCACTGTATCTGCAAAGCTTGAAGAGGAAATGTCTGAGCTTGATGACGAGGAAAAGGCTGAATTTTTAAATGATCTCGGACTTTCCGAATCGGGACTTGATAAGCTTATCAAGGCAAGCTACAGCCTGCTGGGACTTATAAGCTATCTGACCGCAGGCGAGACTGAATCGAGAGCCTGGACTATCACCAAAGGAATGAAAGCGCCGCAGGCAGCAGGTAAGATTCACAGTGATTTCGAAAGAGGATTTATAAAAGCCGAAGTGGTAAGCTATGACGACCTGATAAACTCGGGAAGCATGACTGCCGCAAAGGAAAAAGGCCTGGTACGACAGGAAGGAAAAGAGTATGTCGTTCAGGACGGAGATGTAATCCTCTTTAAATTCAACGTGTGACCAGATAATGTCATGCAGATTACAATAACGATGGATATCTTAGTGCTTGCACTAGAAGATATCCATCGTTATTGTAATCTATATGAGGCGTAGCCTCATCATCACTGAACAAAAGGCTCGAAGAGCCGTGATACTGCGGAGCAGGATCGTTCAGTGATTGCATGACATTATATGTCGTAGCCTCATCATCACTGAACAAAAGGCATCGCTGAGCCGTGATACTGCGAAGCAGGATCGTTCAGTGATTGCTTGACATTGAGAAAAGGAGACAAACTGTATGAACGGTATTTACTTTCCGGGGATGGGCATAGGCTTTGATAATGTCCCGACCGGAATAACTATATTCGGTTTAGAGATAAAGTTTTACGGGATACTCATTGCAATCGGATTCTTTTCTGCTTATATGATAGCCAGATATCTGGGTAAGAAAAGCGGTTTGGATGAAGAATTATATATGGATTATCTTATACTGCTCATACCGTGTGCTTTAATCGGAGCGAGATTATATTATGTAATATTTAATTTCGGAAATTTTTCGGATCCGAGTGTAGTGAAGACTCTATGGAACATCGTTAATTTCCGAAACGGTGGACTTGCTGTATACGGAGGACTCATTTTAGGAGTTGTTGCAGCGATAATCTACACAAAAAAGAAAAATGTCGAATTCTTTATGTTTTCCGATACCATCGCCTACGGAATACTTGTAGGTCAGATACTCGGAAGGTGGGGGAATTTCTTTAACAGGGAAGCTTTCGGGGCTTATACATCGTCCTTTATAAGAATGGCGCTTCCGCTTGATTATTTTAAGAACGAAGGAAGTCTTACTTACCTTGAGAGGACCGATATCATTTCCAATCAGATGCTGCTTAATACGGAAGTGGTAAAGGGAAATGAATGCATTACCGTATATCCTACTTTTCTATTGGAAGGAATGTGGAATCTGGCAGTTCTGATCTTTCTGATAGTTTATTACAAGCACAGAAAGGTAAGCGGAGAGATAAGTCTCTTTTATGTGATACTGTATGGAGTAGGACGATTCATTGTCGAAGCCTTAAGAACCGATTCACTTATGATCGGACCTCTTAAGATATCACAGATAGTTGCAGTGTTCTGTGTTGTCGGAGGAATAGCCGGCTTCGTATATTTGAGGCTTAAATCCGTAAAAAAACAAGAAGAATAGGGCGTTTTTATGAAAGACCGCGCAGGCGGTCTTTTTTTTGTGCATTTATTACAAAATTATTAAAAAATAATTGTGAAAAATATATTTCTTATTTAAGAAATGCGACTTGAAAACGAAAAAAAATTAATGTAATATATGGACTATGGGGCGAAATGGAACGAAAATGAGCAAAAATGAGTAGAAATGAGTGAAAGGGTGGAAAACCAGGGCTAAGTATTATGTCTAACAGTTTAATCGGAAAAAATTTTCATACCCTTGATGCCAAAGGGCGTCTGATCATACCTTCCAAGATGCGTGAATGTCTCGGAAGGGATATTGTCATGTCCTACGGTTATTGGAATTGCATCGAAATTCGTTCCGCTGATGAATGGGATGCTTATATGGAAAAGCTCAATGCTGTTCCGGCTAACAAGGAATCTGTCGCAAGGATGAAGAGATTCTTGAGAGCAAATGCAAGTGCCTGTGATGTGGACAGTCAGGGAAGAACTCTTGTTCCTGCCGAGCTCAGAGAAAAGGCAGGCATTACAAAAGATGTTGTTATAGTCGGAAACGGAAAGAAAGCGGAGCTTTGGAGCCTTGAGGCTTGGAAAGAAGCTGAAGCAGAATCTGAGATGGATGTTGAAGATATAAGAAATTCGTTCTGGGAGATGGGTATGAGTGACGACTAGTCACCATGCGGCTTTGTTACTTGAGTACATCAGTTTTGAGGAAAAGATAGTATGAAGTTTGAGCATATACCGGTACTTCTTGAGGAAGTACTTTATTATATGGATATAAAACCGGATGGAGTATATGTAGACGGAACTCTCGGCGGCGGAGGACATTCTCTTGAGATTGCATCCCGCCTTGAAAAAAACGGGAGGCTTATCTGTATCGATCAGGATAGAGAAGCTATAGAAGAGGGCTCGAAGAAGCTTGAGGCTTATAAGGACCGTGTCACTATAGTAAAAAGCAATTATTCCGAAATACCCATCATAGTTAAGGATCTGGGAGTTGGAAAGGTTGACGGGATCCTTCTTGATATAGGTGTTTCGTCATATCAGTTTGATAATCCCGAAAGAGGCTTTTCCTACAGAGAGGAAGCGCCTCTCGATATGAGAATGGATCAGAATCTGGGACTGACTGCTCAGGATGTTGTAAATGATTATTCTGAGGAAGAACTCAGAGAGATCTTAAAAAAATACGGTGAAGAGGAATACGCTTATAACATAGCGAAAGAGATAGTAAAGACAAGAGAAGAGAAAAGGATTGAGACGACCTTTGATCTTAATGATGTAGTGAAAAGGGCTATTCCCGCAAGAGCAAGGGACAGAAAAGGACATCCGTCAAAGCAGACATTTCAGGCACTCAGGATAGAAGTAAATAAAGAACTTGAAGTGCTGGAGAATTCCATAGACGGAATGATAGATTCCCTCGGTGACGGAGGGAGACTTTGCATAATCACATTCCACTCACTGGAAGACAGGATAGTAAAAGAGGCATTCAAAAGGAATCAGAATCCGTGCATATGTCCTCCGAATTTTCCTAAATGTGTATGCGGAAAGGTTTCAAAGGGCAGAGTGCTTACAAGAAAACCGGTTATAGCCGGTACATACGAGCTTGAAAGAAACAGGCGAAGCAAGAGCGCCAAGCTGAGAGTTTTCGAACGTATCAGCGAAGAAGAAAAAATATTTGACGAAGGTTAAGGTTAATGCAGGAAAAAGAGAGAAGAAAAGTAAGACGAGACATGTATTACGTAAGCGGAAACGCTGTAAGAAAAACTGCATATAATGCTGTTCCCGAGGAGGTTCCTTACGAAAAACCCGCGAAAAAGCCGGGCAGGAAGCTTTCCGAAAAGGAACGGGAGAAGAGAAGAAAAAACGCTGCCGCAAACAAAAAGAAACGCGAGAAGCTGGCAAAGAAGGCTGAAAAATCCCTTGCCTTCGACGCAGGCTATACGATCCTTCTGATAATTGCATCGGCGGCTATTTTCGCGTCCTGTGCGTACATGATCACATTGGAAGCGAAGATTAAAGGACAGCAGGCGCACATCTCAGAGCAGGAAGCCGAACTGGAAAGGTTGAATGACAGAAATTCAGCTTATAATGATTCTATTGAAAGTAAATACACTCTTGATCAGATATATGACATAGCAATAAACGAGCTGGGTATGGTATACTCTTCAAAGGGTCAGATCATTTATTACGAAAGCTCAAATGAGGATTATGTGACACAGTACGACGATGTCCCTGGGTCGAAATGATCCGATTCAGGCAGTCTATGTGGGGGCTCGGGCAGAGGGGATGATCCTTCTGCCCGATTATATTAATTTAATTAAGATGAGCTCATGCAGTTTCGAAAAAACATAAAACAAAAGCTTGCTTTTTGTTATGTGTTTTTTCGAAACTATATGAGGCGAAGCCTCATAATCGATGAACAGAAGG
>CACYCJ010000340.1 GCA_902772925.1 uncultured Lachnospiraceae bacterium | reverse complement strand
TGCTGCAGGTTTTTAAATATTGCACCTGTCCCTTTTATAATATACTTAAACTGTGGTATAATGTTTCATGGTTTCTATTGTATATATATGGGGATAATGTGCAATAGTTATGATGGGTAAAATTCAAAAATTATAATTATTATATTTGGCTAAATTTTGCAAGAGCAGACAGATGATATACATATGCTTACTATGCCTCAAATAATTAGTGAACTCGCAAAGTATGACAATGAAGCACAACGTAAAAGTATATATGACGATCTGGCTGCTCTTCAACGTTTTAATATAGATACTAATAAGTATCGGGGTTAATAAAGATGTATGAAAGGAATATTACTGTATGATTGTTTATTCTGGAAATAAAGATAGTTTCATGAATAGTGTTGAGAACGACACTATAGCTATAGAAGTTGAAGAAATGATACGTAAGCTGATGGGAAGAAAAACTCCTAAGTCAGAGTATAGATCATGGGAGAATTCTCTTTCATATATGTACAAGGTTTTAAATGTAGATGATATTCCTTCTGACGCTGGAATCGCGATAGAGTATAACATTCCACAGACATCTAAAAGAGTTGATTTTTTAATATCCGGATATGATGAAAAAGACGATCCGGGAGTTACTATTATTGAGTTAAAACAGTGGGATGAATTAAAAAGTGTTGAAGGTTTGGATGCATTGGTAGAGACTTATGTTGGTGGAGGGTTAAGAACGGTTGTTCATCCATCTTATCAGGTCTGGTCATATGCTCAGTTGATACGTGATTATAATGCTACGGTTCAGGATGAGGATATAGCAATTAATCCATGTGTATGTATGCACAATTATATAAGACGGGAAAATGATCCTGTTGATGATAAAATATATAGTTCATATTATAAAGAGGCTCCTGTTTTTACAAAAGGGCAGATATCATTTCTAAGAGAATTTATAAGGAAATCTATCAAAAAAGGAGATAATAAAGAAAATATTCAAAAGATAGAAAATGGTAAGATTCGTCCTTCTAAGAGTCTGCAGAATTCTATATCATCAATGCTGAAGGGGAATAAAGAGTTTGTGATGATAGATGAGCAGAAGGTTGTGTACGAAAAGATTCTTCACTATTCGGAATTGTGTCAGAAAGACTTCAAAAAGCGTACCATTATTATAAAAGGTGGACCGGGGACCGGAAAATCTGTTATAGCTGTTAATCTACTGGCAGAACTGACTATGAGAGATCAGATGGTTCAGTATGTATCAAAAAACAGTGCGCCAAGAGATGTTTATAAGAGAAAGCTAAAAGGCGACTTTAAGATGTCAAATATTGATAATCTCTTCAAGAGTTCAGGAACGTTTACGGATACAAAGAATAATTCGATACATACTCTTCTTGTTGATGAAGCTCATAGACTTAACGAGAAATCCGGGATGTTTCACAATAAGGGTGAAAATCAAGTAAAAGAAATAATAAAAAGTGCTTATTGTTCGGTATTCTTTATAGATGAGTCACAGAGAGTTACAATGGATGATATAGGTTCTGTAGATGAAATCAAAAATTGGGCTGGTGAACTTGGGGCTCAAGTAATTGAAATGGAACTTGTATCACAATTCAGGTGTAATGGTTCGGATGGATATATATCATGGCTTGATAATATATTAGAGATACATGATACAGCAAATTACGATTTAGATGGAATTGATTTTGATTTTAGAATATGTGAATCTCCATCTGAGGTTCGGGATATAGTAAATGCAAAAAACAAGACTGGAATAGCAAGAATACTTGCAGGCTACTGCTGGGATTGGAATAAGAAGGAAGCAAAAAACACAGATTATCATGATATACAGATTGGTGATTTTGAGATGAGCTGGAATCTTGGATCAGGAGAGCCATTTGCAGTTAGTGATACTTCTATTAATGAAGTGGGGTGCATACATACTTCACAAGGATTGGAATTTGATTATGTTGGAGTTATTTTAGGAAAAGATATAAGGTTTGAAGATGATCATATAGTGACTGATTTTACAAAGAGAGCAAGAACGGATCAGTCACTTAAAGGAATAAAGAAGCTCTACAAAGATAATCCAGATGAGGCTAGACGTAGAGCAGACGAAATAATAAAGAATACATACAGAACGCTTATGACGCGTGGGATGAAAGGGTGTTATGTATATTGTGAGGATGAGAAGTTAGCCGAACATTTTAGACAAAGAATGCATGCATATGCAGAAGGATTTAAAAGAATACAGAGGGATATTAATAATGAATCAGCAAACAATAAACAGGATTAGACAATTCACTGAAGAAAGAGATTGGGATCAGTTTCATACGCCGGCTAATCTTGCCAAATCTATAGCGATAGAAGCTGGTGAGCTTCTGGAATGCTTTCAGTGGAGTGATGATGACTATAATCTTGAAAACATAAAAGATGAATTGGCAGATGTTCTTGTATACTGTAGAAATATGCTGGATAAGCTGGGGCTTGATGAGGACGAAATAATAAATGCTAAGATGACAAAGAATGAGCGAAAGTATCCGGTTGAAAAAGCAAAGGGGAAATCAGATAAATATACAGAGTTATAGAATTAAAGATTTTTAAGTATAAGAGCGAATTCTTTTGGGTGGAAAATCATTTTCAGCCATATCGTCGAAAGGTATCAATGAAGAGCAAATGGGATAATTACATATCTGCGGGTGCAAGAGAAAGTGTTCAATGGGCTGTTGATAATTGAGTTCTTATGGGAACACCTTCAAAGATAAAACCGAATGGACCGACAAGGCGTGATCAGTGCGCTGCAGTATTGGGAAGATTCTATAAAAGATTTGAACAATAGCAAAAAGGAGCATTTTCAATTCTAAAAGAAGAGAAAATGCTTCTTTTTGCAAAGAAATATAGGGATTACAATCACCCCCCCATCCTTCGTCACAATTTCTGTTAACTTCCAGTGAGGGTTAACACTCAAACGAATAGAAAGCTTGAAAAAGCCTGAAAAATCAATATTCCTATTGATTTTTCGGGCTATCTTTAGTATAATTATTGAGTAGGTATACATACTTTATTTTTGAGGGATAAGAGGTAGAAATGTACTACGATTTCAAGGTCAAAATACCCGAAGTCAAGGGTAAGATTTATGAACGGACGATCAAAGGGGTCGTCTACATTAACTATGAGTATGACCGGGTCTATAAACCGGATAAAAAGTACAACATTCCCAAACGTACAACGATTGGTAAGAAATGCGAAGATGATCCGGAAATGATGTATCCGAACCCAAACTTTTTGACTTATTTTCCGGATGCTGAACTTCCGGAAGATCAGGGAAGGGATGCACGGAGCAGCTGCTTGCGTATCGGAACATGGATTGTGATTGAAAAGCTGATGATGGAAAGCCTTCTGGACAAGATCATCAGCGGCCTTTATGGCGATGACCGCGGCACAGGGTTGTTCCTGGATCTAGCCTCGTATTATCTTACTACAGAGAATAATGCCGGTCAGTACTATCCGGATTACGCCTATAACCATCCTCTTTTTACGCCGGGGTATAAGATATACAGCGACTCCACCGTCTCGAGCTTCATCAGTCAGATCTCAGTGGAAGACAGCGTTTCTTTCCAGAACGAATGGAATGCGGTCAAGAAGAAACAGGATAAGATTTATATTTCCTATGATTCTACCAATAAGAACTGCCAGGCCGGCGATATTGAGATTGTTGAATTCGGACATGCCAAGGAAGACCGGGGGCTTCCGATCTTCAACTATTCCATCGCATACGATTGCAACAACCGGGAACCGCTCTTCTATGAGACCTATCCGGGCAGTATTGTCGATATCTCCCAGCTTCAGCTGATGCTGAACAAGGCGATGTCGTATGGGTATAAGAATGCCGGTTTTATCCTGGACAGAGGGTATTTTTCTAGGGAAAACATCCGGTACATGGATCATCTGGGCTATGATTTCGTGATCATGGTCAAGGGAATGAAATCCTTTGTAAACGATAAGATACGGGAAGTCCAGGGAAGTTTTGAGGATAAACGACAGTATACGATCCGCCGGTACCAGGTGAATGGTACGACCGTAAAGACAAAGGTCTTTTATTCGGATGAAAAAGACCGGTATCTGCACGTTTATTACAGTTACAGCAAAGCCGCTTCGGAACGTGAAGACCTGGAATCAAAAATCGACCGGATCGCGGCATACCTGAAAAAGCAGGAAGGGCAACCGGTCGTTATTGATAAGAGTTATGAGAAGTACTTCAGCCTGGAGTATTATCATGAAGGAAAAGAAGATCAGCGTTTTGTCTGTGGGATAGAGAAGGCTTCTGTCATAGAAGAAGAACTGAAGATGTGCGGATACTTCTGCATCATTACTTCAGCTGAAATGTCTGCCAAAGAAGCACTTGATCTCTATAAGAGCAGGGACGCCTCAGAAAAGCTGTTTAAAGCAGATAAGAGCTTCCTTGGAAACCGCAGTCTAAGAGTATATACAGGTGAATCTCTTGAAGGAAAAATGCTAATTGCGTTTGTTGCTCTGATTATTCGGAATCGCATGTACACGAAACTGAAAGACGCAGAAGAAGAACTTCTGGAAAAACCGAATTATATGAACGTGCCGGCATCCATACGGGAACTTGAAAAGATAGAGATGATCCGTCAGGCAGATGGCGTATACAGGCTTGATCATGCAGTTACGGCAACACAGAAAACGATACTGAAAGCGTTTGGAATTGACGCGAACTATGTAAAAAGGAAGGCCCGGGAAATCAGCGATGAGCTAAACCCGAAGGTACTGAAGGTCAGAATATAGGAGGAAAAAATACAATGGCACGCGGAAGACGCAAG
>CACYCJ010000339.1 GCA_902772925.1 uncultured Lachnospiraceae bacterium | reverse complement strand
TCCAATTAGAGATGGAACGTGCTCGCCACATCACTGATGACAAGCGGATGCAGGAAGAGATCGCTTTCAAGCGTCGTCTCGTTGCTTTGTCACGTGAACAACGACAGGACGCGGCTCGTAAGTCGTTCAATGCCCAGATGCAAGCCATCGAATTGAGGTATTATCTTCAGTATTGCTGGCCGCTAGACCCATTGTTGCCGCAGACCATTTTGCAAGAAATACGCAATGCCTCTGATGCAACCAGCCCTCGGTTGAATGTCATTCTGATGCATGCCCCGCTACTGCCTTTGAGAGCATACGGCACAGATGCTAACGAACAAGATTCCGGTATCTACAAGGAGATGGAGTACTCCATCAAGAAGGAGGACGTGCCTCTTATCGGGAATGTCAACTATCGGAAGGATGCTTGTCAGAAGCCAGACTTGACAGGAGGCAATGCCAGCATCATGAATATTCACTTCCTGATGAGTCAGATGCCAACACTTGTCATAGCCCCACAGTATCGTGAAGGAAAGATGTACCTGAGTGGTGCCGTATGGGAACCTCAGGCTTCCCGTCCCTTGATTCGTCCGCTTCTTAATTTTGACTTTAACCCTGTTGAAGCAGAAAAAAGCTTAGAATATCGTCATAAGATGATAGAATTGCTACATGCAAGCACATCTATTATCACAGGTGCTGTACGTGATTCCTATATGGTGCTGACGCAAGGCGGTTCGCCAACGCTTCCTGCCTTGTTGAACGACCCCAAACATGAAGAGATGAAACGTTTGGTAATGAGTGATGCCGGATTGAAGGCTTTCATCAAACAGGAGAACGAAAACATCATTGCAGCACTCGATGAAGAGAAGATGCCCCGACTCTTGGAAGTCTTCGACAAAAAAGACATCGAGGTCATCAAGGAACAGGTAAGGTCTAACGAACTGTAAACAAAAAGAACTATGGCTATAGGCGCAATAACAATGATACTGGCCAATGTCGGGCTGCAAATCTACAACAATTGGTGTGGCAGTCGACAGAACGACAAACTCCAGCAGAAACGAGAAGAGTTTGAACGTGCTGCTCGTGAACGTAACACGGAGCACATGTGGAAGCTCCTACGCGAGGGGCAGGAACTAACCATACAGTTAGAGAAGGAGAAGCATGATGACAGGTTGAAGGAACTGAAAGACGAAGTTGACCATCTCTTGGAGCGACTCACCTACGAGGCTACCATCACCAATTGGCCTCTGAAGGTGCTGCCAATAGTAATGAAGAATCAAGCCTTCGGCAATCTTTTAGCTAATCAAGAAGAGCACGTCGCCCTGCACGTCATCTTTACCCGTTCCAATTACGACAAGTTTAACAAACTGGTTTATCCCATTGTAGAAAAGGAGTTGGAGCAGTATTGTGATCAGCATTGGAGCACTGTTACAGACCATCCTGTTCTGTTTTATAGTGGAGCATGGAAACCCATGAGCAGCCCAACAGATGTTCAGGTAACAGCCATGCGTGAAGAATTGAAGAATCTGCCTACACTGATGATTACCCCCTTCTTCCGTCCTGCTAACGGCAAACCAGATGATGGCAAACTTGTGTTCCAAGTCCACATGTGGGGCGTAGGCGCCAATAGTTCTGATCAATTTATTGTACCAGAGATAGAGCCCGTAAGCGATGAGTTCCATTTCCAGCGTACATATACTAACCAACAGGACTATGAGAATGAGATAGGTCTAGTAGATGAGATAGTTGAAGACCTCGTACCCTATCTGGAGTGTATGATTGGTTATATGGCTGACACCTATTTCTGGGCTTCATCTGGTCTTGCCCCACATCTTCCTCTGCTTGTTACTAACGGAACTATTAATACCGACGGGATGAAATATCTCATTAGCGATAGCCGTGAGTACTACGATCAGCTACTTTTGACAAGCGAGGAGAAAGCAAAGGAGAACCCCTTCATGCAGAAGAACCTGTTAAATCTGTATGAGGGGAGTGTTGAGATTCTGGAAGATACTTCAAAAGAGGAAAGATTTGAGAGTCTTGTTTTGAATTATATTTATAGTCGCACCAATCAAAAGTTAAGAGAACCTCGTGAGATACCAAGCACTTTATGTAAATTGTTTGAAATCTCAATTATTGATAGATTTATTCGTTTAAGTCCAAATGAATGCATTAGAAAACAGTTAATTGGCATAAGGGATTTACTATCGCGTGAACCAATTAATTTTAAGATAAGAAAAACTAATACACTGTCACTGAAGGAAGTTGTAAAAGTAGCTTCTTCAAATGTTCCTATTGATGCAGATACATGGCATATAATACAAGATAGTGGAAATGAATACTGCATGATTGCATCATTCTTCACCAAAGACAATGAGATTATTCATCAGCATTCATCTGATATTATGGTGTGTATCGCACAAAGATTTTTGATACCTTCACATCTTAAAATACATAATGGATTAGACTTTTCTATCAAACAGCTGAAAGAACTGAATGTAATATTGTCTTGATTTTGTAAGTTTGTCAAGTGTAAATAATGGGATATAATCTGAAAATATTATACTAATTTTAAATTTAAGTAATTATGACAACAGAAGAATTTATTCAAGGATTAAAGGCTGCAAAAGAGGCCTTTGAGAGTAGCCAGAAGTCAGAACAAACGCCTCCAAAAGGATTTGAGAGCGTAAGAAGTCATGAAGTCAAGGGGAGAAATGCTTCCGCAAAAAATAATGATATAATGGAGATTATTAAAACAAAAGTGACATACGAAGATGTAATGCGTTGGATAAAAGAGAATATTCAACCTTCATATAATGGAATCTATTTGCATCGTAGTAAAGCAAGGTTCTTTGACAAAGGAGATTTCTCACTGAAAATATTCTTCTCTATAGACAAAGAACCTCAGACGGGGGACAATGATCCAGCCATAGTATTCACTTATGAGAAGTTGGATGATACGCTTACCGATATGTTATCAGACAAAGACACGATTTTGGTTAAACTTAATAATAAAAAATAGTTATGACATTCAAGGAATTTATTGGAAATGCTTTTAACTGGATAAAAAAAGCTATTCAAGCCGTATGGCATGTGTTCAAAGTCCTCGTTAAGCGCATCTTTAAATTATTAGGGGCGTTTATGCGTGCAATCGGTGACTTTATCGGTAATTTGCGTTCCGATATTGAAGCTGGATTAAAAAAAATATTTGTTGTAAGAACAAAGAAATCTGATTTAGCTGGTATTATAAGAGATGCTAAAAATCAAGGTAAGGTCAAAGAAGTAACTACAACATCAGACGAGCTTTTTGGAACTAACACTGAGAGGACAGACTATGACTATAGCATTGTGATTACAGATAATGATTTTGACCCAGTTAAGATAGAGACAATATCCGCAGAAGAACTGGATAAAAAAATTGGTGAGAAATTTAGTGAAGAAGTGTCGGAAATCAAATATTAATTAAGTCGTATGAAAACAACATTAGTTATAGGATTAATCGTTGCAATTGGTGTAACGGGAGTATATGCCTATTTGAAAAATAGAAATAAGGATGGCTCAAAATCTGGGCTGTCTACGTTGAAAAGATTATTACAACTTAAACCACAACTTGAAATACGAAAGGAGGATGAAATTTCAATGAGAACTTTCGGAAAATGGATAAAAGAACATGATTTCCCATCTTTCGCAGGCTATAAATTTTTTATAATTAAAGGCCAGGATATTAACGAATATGCAAAGAAAAATAATACTTATTGTGAATACGCGTATGGGTTCTGTATAACTGATGCACAATTCAATGTTATTGATGGATGCATTTATACAAGCAAAACAGTCGAATCTGGTTTTGCAAATAAAATCACAGATGATGTTTGTGAAATAAAGATACAATAATATGTCATTAACAGTCTGGGCAATTATTGCAGCACTTGCTGCTGCAGGCATAATTTTAGTTGCAGGGTTCATAACTATTTCTCTAATAAAAGAGAAGCTAAAGGATAAGTATTCTAATTTTTGGAAAGCAAAAATTAAGGATAAGTATGAAACTCTTGGTGTTCCAGTTGTGGAGGTTGAAGTAGAAGATCTTTATGGGAACACAATTGGCGAGAATAAATTTGCATCACTGGATGGATGCTCATCTTACATAAGCAAAGGTGATGTTCTGTACAGTTGAGAATAATACTTCCTAAAAAATCTGTCTGCGACTATATTATTTGTGTAACATATAAATGCGAAAATGGGAAATAAATTTGAACTCATAGATTTGTCAAATAAAACAGCTGGCAAAAAGGAAATTGTGCGGGTGTTTGACAGCTTCAAGAATCGTGTTAATGATTATTGCAAATCAAATAATGCTTTACTATATGGAAGATTAGTTATCAATCCTATAGATAATCATTTGAATAGTGCAAAAATGCTTGCGCCAAACATCTATTTGCATATAAGCGATGCTGCATATGACAATGCAAATATTCAGGATTTAATCAACAGATTTCGTTTCTTTAAATATGACGAGTCTTCTATAGAAAGACTCTTATTCGTTATTACGAGTATTGAGGAAGGGGAACCTGAAACTCCCATTTCAGAGGTAAAAGGGAATACAGGAGTGAAACACTTTGTTGCAGATTTGTTTATAGACGTTGAGAATAAAGAGCATTTGAGTAGGTGGCTGTCAGCAACGAAGAGATTAAAAGATTCCAACGAAGCCATTTGCGTTTTTGGCCCATCTGGTGTGGGGAAATCTTTTTGTATATCAGCTATTGCTAATGAATTATCTATCCCTGTAAAGATTGTTTATATTAGTGAGTTGTTTTCAGATTCGTTTTCAAAATTTGAAAAAACAATTACTTCTATTTCTGAGAGGACATTACTTTTGTTTGACAATTTTGATGTTTTGTTTGCTGATCTTGCGAAAAAGGAGCAAGTTCGGTATGAAATGGTAGCCAAAAGAAATGTTATTCTTAAGGCATTCAGTAATAAGAAATGTCTGATTGCTTTTACATTGTCATCGATTGACTTACTTCCATCAGACTATCTTACACGGATTTCTTTATTTGTAAAACTTGAGTATCCAAATATTGACACAAGAATCAGTGTCTTATCAAAATATTGTGAGCAAAAAGATCTTTGTGAAGTATTAGCATCAAAACTTAATGGATATTCTACGAGAGAGATTGTCTATTTGCTAGAAAAGTTGAGGATTATTGCAAATTCCACAGACATCTCAGTTTTAGGAAAAGAAGCAATAGATTCTATTATTGATGATTCTTTAGGAAATCGTGAAGCCATATTTAGCCCAGATGGTAGAGAATATAGTATAACAAAACCTATTGAGACGATTGACAGGGTTGTGATTCCTCAGAAAGAAAAAGAAGTTCTATTAACAGCGTTGTCTTCAATTGTAAATGAAAAGTTGATATATGACACGTGGGGATTTCGCAAGATTGATCCACATGTCAGAAGCATTATTAATTTCTACGGGCCTCCTGGTACTGGAAAAACTATGTGCGCTAATGCCATCGCAAATTTACTAAGCGATTATTGCAGAAAGCCTTTTGAATTATTGTCTCTAAAGTATTCTGAAATTGAGTCAATGTATGTTGGTGAGGCACCAAAGAAACTTGAAAAAGTGTTTAATTATGCTCGCAACAAGGACGTTATTCTTTTTTTTGACGAGGCTGATTCCTTTTTGGGAAAACGAATTCAGAATGTATCTCAAGGTGCTGAGCAGGCAATCAATTCATTAAGAAGCACGATGTTAATCCAATTGGAAAAATATCATGGGGTAGTTATTTTTGCAACAAATTTATCTACCAATTATGATCCTGCTTTTAAAACTCGCTTCTTGGCTGAAATAGAGTTTAAATTGCCAGACAAAAAATTATGTATTGAGATTTTCAAGAAGAATCTACCTCAACATATCATCAATTTAATGGGAGCCATTAATGATGATGAATGGGAAAAACTGGGAGAGTCTGCTGTAGGAATATCTGGCCGAGATATAAAAACTATCGTGTGGCGCGTTTTGGCAAATGCAGCAAGGTTTGAAGGTGCTTCTCATTCGTTCATTCTTCAAAATTTCATCGATGAAACAATAAAGTATAAGGCAGAAAAATATCCGACGAAACCTGAAACAAATACAAACGGGGTTAAAGTACTACCAGTTTCTGATTCTGATAAAGAAAGGGTAAAGAGAATTGTAGCTGGTTCTGACACTCAAAACAAAGAATAATGGTATGCAATATATAAGAACATATATAAAACAGGAAACGTGGGACGATCTTCCAATAAGAGCACAAGAGGTCTTACAGAAACATTTGAAAGGTATAACAGTTATACCAAACTCTGGCGAATTTGATATTGATGAGCATAAGATTAGCCTTGACAATCTTGTTAATTATGATTCACACAATGTCATATGCTATTAAGAATGTACAATAATGTTATTTTTGGAAATGGATAAAGGTAAATTTTGTGACATAATTAAGGAAGCATTTGATAAAGGAAAAATGAATGTTGATCCGATTGAAACCAACGCTTTATTTGGCAACGACAAGTGTAACAGCGCCAGATATTACGATGACATAATAACATAGGAATAGTACATGGGAATACTTTCAACCGCAGTTAGTCTTCTGAAACTCTTTTTTCATGAGGCAAATTATCGTGAATCATCGGAAGAGTGGTTCGACGATGTGTGGGAGCATTTGGATAAGGTCTCCTCTGGAAAAGGTGAACTATATGAAGACGGTGGGAGAATATATAGACGGTTCACTGCCTCTATTGGGAATGAGAGACAAATCAGAATCACCGATGATTATGATGAAGGGGCAAGGATAGGCGACATAAAACTTAGTTGGTGGGAGAAAACTCGACTGGAATATTCTGGTAGTGTGGTAATACAACGGTATTGGTAAAGTGCTATGCCGTTAGATTTACAAAAGTTTAATATCAAAAAGATTCTTATGAAAACAAAATTATCATTTCTATTATTGACAGTTTCACTGCTGATGATGTCATGTGAGGGTAGCAGGACTCGCCGTATGTATGATGCAGGGAAATCTGCCTATGATGATTACGAGAATACAGGTGATTCAACGATGCTTATCGTTTTTATTGTAGGTCTATTGCTTCTTGGTGGCCTTTGGCTTTGGAACAAAAGCAAAGACAAGTGATGTAAGTTTTTCGGTTGGTGGTGATAGTTCTCTGTCGTAATCCTCGTCTCTACTCATGTAAACCAATTAAACGTAATAGATATGGATGGACTTTTAGATTTCTTAAACATCGGTTTCCTGCACGACCTTCTGCCAAGCAGTTGGTTTGACGACGCACATCAGCACTTTGGTGTTGGACTTACAGACGAAATGATTGTGCAGTCGGTACAAGAGGCAAGTGATTTCTTTAATATGAATGCTCCGATGAACATTCATGAGGATTGGACTACGGGTGTAATGACGGGTATGACGTTCACAGAGAATGACGACATCCTTGTGTTCAACCGTCAGCAGATGCTCGACATGGGTATCACCGACAAGGAAGGCTTCGACCTTGTGATGACCCATGAAGGAGCGCACCGCAAACTTCAAGGCATGGACACGGGCTTTACGTCTCATCAAGAAGAACTATGTTGTGACTATATGGCTGGAGTACGAGCTGGCTTGAATGGCATGGCTGAAGGTAAGATGGAGGCTTCTTTGGCTGGTACTACTGAAAGTCCTTCGCATCCCGATGGTGCCCTTCGTGTAGAAGCTATCGAAGCTGGTGTTGCTTTCGCTCATGACTACATGGAAGCTCATAACGGCGTTCCGCCAACATTCAGTGATTGTCTTGAACATTTCAACCAGACGGATGTCTATGCTTCCACTTTGCCACAAGAACCTGGACATATCAATCTGCGCCCAGAGCACGCTTTTGTTTCCGAAGCTCATGGGATGCCAGACACAGGAATTGATGAATTTCATCATGGTCACTATGGCAATGCCACTGGAGATTTCATAGACGACTCCCACCCTACAGAAGGAGACCATGGAGAAATCAAAGGTATCTTTGTTGACAATAGAGCTGCTCAATTACATTATGCTCAGGAAGCAAAAGAAAATGCAGAATGGCACGAGAAGCGTTCAAATGACTGCATTGCTCGTGGCGATTTGGCTGGTGCAAAAGACCATGCAGCCCGTGCCGCATCTTATCGAAGAGAAGAACAGAATGCTATTGCGGCTTCGAGGAAATGTACAAAATAGACAAATAACTATAAATATGAGTAATATCATCAACTATCAAGAACTTTGGACTCGGTTGAGTTCATACCTTAAAAGCATAGGTCGTGTCAGTGCACGTCCCATATTATTGCTCTACTATGTTATGCAGAGTAAGGATACACCTTGGAAGGATAAGGTAACGATATTTTGTGCCTTGGCTTATCTGGTGCTACCGATTGACATATTAGACGCAAAACGTCTACCCATTATCGGTTGGTTAGATGAAATTACTTCTTTAGCTGTTGCCATCCAACGGATGAGTAAGTATATCACCCCAAAAATGGAAGCAGAGACAGATGCCGTTCTCGACCGTTGGTTCCCTGTGTGTACAGAGTTTGAAGAAGTCATAGTGTAATTCTGATATTATTAGGTTAACTTATCCGCAAGGCTGTTGTTGCAGTTTTGCGGTTTTTTTGTGTTGCAATGATAGGTAATATGTATTGTTGATATCACTATTAATAGTTGAAGTTCATTGTTAATTAGAAAAGAGTAAGCAATATGAAGAAGAAAAATCCAATTATACTATTCATTACGAAGATGATGACTTTGTTGGCATGTACGATATACGCTTCATCTTTCACATATTGTGAAGTTTATGGAATGTCGATGGTAGTACATGATGAATACATGCGCCAAGCAAGATTATTCCAGCGTGAAGCTGAGTATTATACGAAACAAGCACAGGGCTTCGACAAAGAAGTCGCTTATTATAACCGCCAAGCTCAAGGCTATTTACGTGAAGCAGAGTATTATTCTAAGCGAGAGAACTATGATCAGGTAAAGAGTTATCAGCGCAAAGCAAAAGACGCATTAGATAAGGCTGAGTCGTATAAAAGAAGAGCTAATAATGCTAGAGATAAGGCCAGGTCCTATATGCGGAAAGCAGAAAATTCACTTCAAAAAGCTAAAAAGTGAGATTCTTTGGTTATATCTTTCAATTATTTTACGTGTCGATTATTTCGGGACATTAATTATATAGAGCATACTGATGTATAACGATTAAAAGATGTAAGATGATGAAGCAGAACTATGACAAAGAGATTATGGGGATGGCACATAGACTGTTCTATGTGATGGGCAAGAGGGTGTCTGTGGATGACGTGCAGAGACTGTGTGAGGCGTTCGAATTTGCCCGTAAGGCTCATGAGGGTCAGATGCGTAAGTCGGGTGCTCCCTTTATTGGCCATCCTGTTGCTGTGGCAATGATTGTGGCAGAGGAACTGGGATTGGGCGCGAATCCGGTGATTGCGGCATTCCTGCATGATGTGGTGGAGGATACAGACTATACCATTGATGATATCCGTCAGCGTTTTGGTGAT
>CACYCJ010000338.1 GCA_902772925.1 uncultured Lachnospiraceae bacterium | reverse complement strand
CTTATAAATATTGAATGCCCTTATTAAAAATGTAGGCTCAAATATAACGGAGTTATCGAACATCTCAGATATTTTATTAAAGGATCATTTTTTATGGATAAAATGTCTTATCCCTTGTCTGAATTATAACTCTAATCAGGTAATATGGCAAGTTAAAATCTGTGAATAATTGTTTAAAAAATCAAGAAAAATAAGGTTTTTCCAACGCTTGATATCCGGTAACCGAAACTGCAAAAAGATAAGGCATCCTGTCACATTCTCAATGATATTTTTACTATCATAAGAATCGTAACATGATGCCTTATCTCGTTACTGTATATGTAACTAACCCCACTAACAAAATTCCTTTGTTGTGTATATATTATCACAAATTGCCTGATTTTCAAACCCTGTTTGTGCATTTTTTATAATTTTTGTAATAATTTAACAACTTTGTAATGTTTGTAATGCATTTCATAAGGGTTATATATCGTTTTTTTTGTATACTTTGTATACTTTTCACTACTCCTCATATCCGTATTTTTCATATCCCAGTCTGATATGAACTATCTTATATCTCTTTATCCGGTTATTCAGCCACATGTTCAACCTGATCAGCCTGTTCCAGGAGTCCTTTGCCCTGACATCCTCCAGTATTGATTTTACGGATATGACCGAAAACACCGGATTCCAGCTTACAACCTCTCTTTCGGCGGAATTAACGAAATATCGCCTTGTATTAAGGCGATGCTCACCTGCCGGGTCATGAAAGTTCTTTGAAAATACAGCTGCCTGACTGTCTATATCAAACACCACATTTGCTCCGGGAAACCTTTCATAAAGCCGGTTAAGGATACTCTTCACCTCATTTGCCCTGTGATAGGGAAATGTGTTGCGGCACACTATCATAATGCCGGTTCCGGGTGTAAATTCCACCTTGTCCATCCATCTGTCATCCGTAAACGATCCCTCGATATATCTTTCATTTTCCGCATAGCCTTTATACATTTTCCTTATGGCTATCTTGTCATAGGTATCCAGATTATACCAGATCCCGCGTTTGTTATGAACTCTTTCAAACATAGTATCCAATGAGCTGCCCATATATATTACAGTACCGTTAGGATACTGCAGGTAGAATTTCCTGACAGCCTCATCAAATGCCTTATAATCGGCTGCCAGCAAAAGCTCCTCCCGCTTGGATATCTTCTGTCTGCGGTTTCTGTGGTTTTTAGATCCGCTCACATACTTTATTGCTCCGGAATCGTAAAACACCTCGGGATAATCTCTGCTGATATCCCCTCTTATCCAGACCTCGGTCATATACTCATTTATGATATTTTTCTTACTTCCCGTAATGATATCTTCCAGTATTTTTCTCGCATGTCTGGATTTCTTATTATTTTCATAGATAAATCCATGCTTTACCTCTTCATACTTGAACATTTTTATGTCATTGGTATTTTGCTCATAAAATTCTCTGCAGTCTCTGTCGGCAAAACCTGCATCATCATCAGTTATGACCGTAATATCATCACATATATCCGAATAATCCCCGAATTCATCAACAGGTATGACATCCTTATCCAAAACAGGTGAAAGCAGTATCAGCTTTTTAGGATTCTCCAAGCCGAATTTCCAGTTTGTCTCGGCAAGTATCAGCATAAGTCCCGCTCCCGCTCCGGAGCCTGCCATAATAAGAGAGCCTTCATTTACCGCGGAACGGCTGTAATCCCTGTAGGCGCGTCTTAAAGCAGATATCATATCAAAATACCGGTCTTGGGGTGCAAGCGGATAAAGCGGGAAAAAGAATCCGAAACCGGTTTTTCTCGCCACATCCAATACAAACCTTAATTCCTTTTCATCCGGATCAAAGCAGTAACCGCTGTCATAGACATAAAAAATGTAATGACCGTTGAAATCCTTTTTGGGCCTGATATAATAGGCGTAATCGTCGCGAAGCTTTACCTTATCACAAAAAAAATCGGAGGGCATGGAAAGACCGATGTCTGTCCTTTTGCCCTCACGACATTTATTTACAAATATAAAACCGTCTTTTTTCTGATCTTCATATGAGGAATATCTGGTAAGCAACTCAAAATCTCCTTAATTATCAGCCTCTGAAATAGTATCCTATACCCCATTTTGTATGTATGTACTTAGGATTTGCAGGCTGTGATTCGATTTTCTCTCTAAGCCTTCTTACATGAACATCCACAGTTCTGGCATCACCCGGATAGGATGTTCCCCATATCGTCGTAAGTAGCTCATCACGGGAATAAACCTTATTGGGATTTGATACAAAAAGCATAAGAAGATCAAATTCCTTAGCTGTCAGATTAACCTCCGAACCGTCTATAAAGACTCTCCTGCTGTCCGCCTCAACCTTAAGACCGTTAATCTCTATATTGTTTCCGGTCATAACATCATTTCCTTCGGATTTTGTGCTTCTTCTGAATATCGCCTTCATCCTTGCTTTTACCTCAAGGATATTAAAGGGCTTCGTGATATAATCATCTGCACCGTACTCGAGGCCGAGTATCTTATCCATATCCTCGCCCTTGGCTGTCAGCATAATGATAGGAACCTCTGAAAATTCTCTTATCATCTGACACACCTCAATGCCCGTATAAACCGGGAGCATGACATCAAGAAGGATTATATCATAATCATTATTTCTGGCCTTTTCTACAGCCTCTCCTCCGTCATACGCGGTGTCAACACTCATATCCTCTTGTTCCAGACTGAACTTCAGTCCTTTTACAATGCTTTTCTCATCATCGACCACAAGTATTTTTTTCATAATCAGCACCCTTTTCTCATTCGCACATTTTTTTTGCTTTCAGCGGATACCTAAGCTTATCGAACTATCACCATATCCTTAAGCTTTTCATAAATACTTTCACCGATACCGCTTACATTCATTATTTCCTTCACATCCGAAAATGCTCCGTGTTCATTCCTGTAAGCTATTATAGATTCGGCTTTACTGTTTCCTATTCCCGGAAGCTTAAGCAGCTCTTCCTTTCCTGCTGTATTTATGTTTATCTTTCCGTTGTCCGTATCATTTGCATCAGCTTCATATATATCTTCCGAAAATGTACCGCTTTGCACATCCTCTTCATAGGGGACATAAATCCTGTCTCCGTCATTTATCCTTTTCGCAGGATTAATGTGATCCACAGCCGCCTCTTCGGTAAGGCCTCCCGCCATTTCTATGGCATCTCTCGCTATACTTCCAAGCGGCAGCTCATAAACATCGGGATTATTTACAGCTCCGCATACATAGACATATATGATACCGGTTTCGGATTCATTATCTCCGGTACTTTCTTCGCTGTCATCACTGCTTTCGGTATTTTGCATACCATTTGCTTCCTCCGTTTCCGATTCTGCCGTGTCAGTCGATGCGGAAGCATCACCATCTTCACTGAAGGATTCTACACTGTATGAATCCCCACAGCCCGTACAAAGCATCAGGCAAAATACAAAAGCAAGGATTAAAACCGTTTTAAAATGTCTCATACTCTACCTCCGGTCATTCTATACTGAAAACAAGTATGAGTCATATATTTAACGATAAATCACAGGACCGCCATACCTTCGAAAAAATGCAACTCGAAGCCATATATTATTGTAACGAATTTGTAACAATTTATCAACTGATTTTTAAAAATAGACTTTCAAAAGGCATAGCTTAAAAAGGCACTCGCAATAATTGCAAATGCCTTCCTGCATATAATCTTTTATTATCACCCGGATCACTTTATTTCAGCCTGAAGCAATTCATCGTTTTCCGAATATACAAGCTTCAGCGAAAAATAGTCTTCTCTTTCTTCCAGAAGTCTGAAGAATATCCTGTCACCTTCCCATATCGGGAGATCATAAACCTCTGACTTCTCAATCCACTCAAGACAGCCTTCGTCACATTCCTTTATCCGGCCTTCAAATTCCGTAGAAGTATAGAGATGCATATATTCAACGATCCTCTCATTAGGGTATCTTGCATCTCCATAAATAAATGTAACTATTCCCCGCGGCTTGTAATTCAGAAGTCTAAGCCCGGTTTCCTCCATAACCTCTCTTACCAGACACTCATCAGGACTTTCCCCGTATTCGAAATGTCCGCCCACACCGATGTACTTATCCTTATTTATATCATTTTCTTTTTTCACACGGTGCAGCATCAGGTATTTATTATCCTTCTCTATATAACATAGAGTTGTAATTTCCGGTTGTTTTATCATATTAAAAATACGCTTCCTTGAGAATCGCTGTTCCGATACCCTTCTCAGTGAAGAATTCGAGAAGTATGCAGTGCTCAACTCTTCCGTCGATTATATGAACTCTTGATACTCCGTTCTTCATAGCATCAATACAATTTTGAAGCTTGGGAAGCATTCCGCCTCCGACTACGCCTTTATCAATGAACTCCTGAGCCTCATCTATATCCATCTCTGAAATGAGAGTCTTTTTATCAGTCGGATCCATGAATACTCCTTCGATATCAGTAAGGAATACCAGCTTTTCCGCATTAACCGCAGTCGCTATCGCACATGCACAGTCATCCGCATTAATGTTATATCCGTGATCATCGTCAATACCCATTCCGATAGGAGCAACTACGGGAATGAAGTCATTATTGATGAGTGTATCCAGAAGCTTACAATCCGCCTCAACAACATTACCGACATAGCCTATATCCTGTCCGTCAGCAAACTTTTTCTCCACTCTGAGGAAATTTGCATCCTTTCCGCTTATCCCCACTGCCTTAAGTCCGAGCTCCGACATCATTGCAACAAGACTTTTATTGACCTTTGAAAGAACCATTTCGGCCACATCCAATGTTTCATCATCCGTAACACGAAGTCCCTTCACAAATTCCGACTCCTTGCCGAATTTTTTAAGGTATTTGTTTATCTCCTTACCTCCTCCGTGAACGATTATCGGTTTAAGACCTATGAGCTTCAGCAAGGCCACATCCTTTATAACATTAAATTTGAGATTATCATCAAGCATGGCACTTCCGCCGTATTTTACCACTATAGTCTTTCCATAGAATTTCTGAATAAAAGGCAATGCCTCAATAAGTGTCTGCGCCTTGGCAAGCACTACTTCCATTTCATCATTATTTGTCATATCATTACCCCTTTTCTTCTCAATAAGGATCATAATTATTCTTCCTCTTCTATTATAATATTTTTATGAACGATAATCACCATTTATCTTTACGTATTCATATGTAAGATCACAGCCCCATGCAACCGCTGCTTTATCTCCGTCCTTAACATCACATTTTGCCGTTATTTCATCCGCACCGAGTATTTCAAGTGCCTTTTCCTCTGAGAAGCCCGTTGTAACACCATTCTCAACCAGCTTCAGCTCTCCGTTTTTACTTGAAATAAATATATCTGTCTTATCGGGGTCAAATGAGGCACCGCTATATCCCATTGCACACATTATCCTGCCCCAGTTTGCATCCTTTCCGAAGATCGCAGCCTTGGTAAGATTTGAGGTGATAATGGATTTTGCAAGTATCCTTGCTGTTTCTTCATCGGAAGCACCCTTAACCTCTGCTGTGAAAAGCCTTGTTGCGCCTTCACCGTCCCTGGCAATCTCTATTGCAAGACTTTGGCAGACTGCACGAAGTGCTTCTTCAAATTCAGCCTTTTCCACTTCATCCGATGACTCTGTAATCGCCTTATTTCCGGCCATACCGTTTGAAAGCAGGATCACAGTATCATTTGTGGATGTATCACCGTCAACTGATACCATATTGAAGGTATCATTTACAACCTTCCTGAGTATATCCTGCATCAGATCCCTGTCGATTGAGCAGTCAGTGGTAATAAAGCAAAGCATCGTACCCATATTGGGATGGATCATTCCCGACCCCTTACACATTCCGCCCATAATACATTTCTCTTTGCCTGCCGTGAAGCTTACAGCCGCCTGCTTACTGTGTGTGTCCGTAGTCATTATGGCTTCAGCCGCATCATCTCCCGCCGTTTTTTCATAGGAAAGCGCATTTGAAAGCTTTTCAATTCCTTCAAATATAGTATCCATCGGAAGCTGCACTCCGATGACACCTGTGGATGCCACCAGTACCTCTTCAGTCTCTACTCCTAAAACCTCCGCAGCCTTTTCTGCGGTTCTTTTCGAATTTTCATAACCCTTTGCTCCCGTTGAAGCATTGGCGAAACCGGTATTAACAACAACCGCTCTTACCGTTTTTTTGTTTTCTATTATCATGCTGTCCCATTTTACGGGAGCTGCCTTTACAAGATTTCTGGTAAATGTACCTGCCGCCGATGCCGGAACATCCGAAAGTATCATCGCCATATCTTTATTTTCTTTTCCTGCCTTTATCCCTGCACGAAGTCCGCAGGTTTTAAATCCCGCCGCCGAATTTACTCCGCCTTCAATTTTAGTTACTGCCATATCTCATTCCTCCGTTTTCGACAAATGTTTCTTAAGGGAACATAGGTGTGATCTTTAAGCCTTCATCCTCGGGAAGATCAAACATTATATTCATATTCTGAACAGCCTGTCCCGCAGCACCCTTGACCATATTGTCAATAGCTCCCATTACTATTATCCTGCCTGTTCTTTCGTCAATCACAAAGTTAATATCCATGTAATTGCTGCCCTCAACCCATCTGGTTTCGGGATTAAAGCCTTTTTTCAGAAGCCTTATAAACTTTTCTTCCGAATAGTGCTTCTCATACGCCTTTCTTACTGTATCATAATCAAATGCTGCACTAAGCTTTGCATAGCAGGTAGCCAGTATTCCTCTGTTCATCGGAACAAGATGAGGTGTAAAGTTTATCGTAAGAGGTCCTCCGTTTTCGGATACCGCATATCCGAGCTGTTCCTCTATCTCAGGTGTATGTCTATGTGTAGCAACTCCGTATGCCTTTATATTCTCATTAACCTCGCAGAAAAGGTTTGCAACCTTGGCGCCTCTTCCGGCACCGCTGGTTCCTGACTTGGCATCCACGATTATACTGTCCGTATCTATCATGCCCTCCTTGACCAGGGGATAGAGAGAAAGTATTGAACAGGTTGTAAAGCATCCGGGATTTGCAATGAGCCTTGCGCCCTTCACCTTGTCTCTGTTTATCTCACAAAGGCCATACACAGCCTCCTTAATGAACTCAGGACTCTTATGCTCTATCTTATACCACTTTTCATACACAGCCACATCCTTAAGGCGAAAGTCTGCAGAAAGATCTATAACCTTGCAATTATTCAAAATAGTCTCATTTAAAACTCCTGCCAGATATCCCTGAGGTGTTGCCGTAAATATTACATCCGCTTCCTTTGAAAGCTCCTCAAGATCATCCGAAGCACAGGTATCATCAGCTATCTCATACATATTTCCGTACACTTCGCTGAAGGCCGTTCCGTCATAGCTTCTTGAACCGTATCTGATTACCTCAGCATGCTTATGTCCCGAAAGAAGCCTTGCAAGCTCCTGTCCTGCATATCCCGTAGATCCGATTATTCCAACCTTAATTTTATCCATGTCATTTTTCCTCTCTGAAATTCTGAAAGTAGATTTCCTCATTATACCATCATGTGAATATTATGCAAGCACTTTTTACACTTTATGCAATATTCTTGCATATTATTCACATATTATGAATATTATGCAGCATTATCGTATATAACCCCCTTAAATGTATCATTATATGAAGTTATAATTGCATCATATTCTGACGCCATAATGAGATATACAAGGTACTGTCCCAAACTGTTCTCCGCTCTTTCTATTTTGCACAAAACAAGGTTTT
>CACYCJ010000337.1 GCA_902772925.1 uncultured Lachnospiraceae bacterium | reverse complement strand
TGGGACTGGATAACCGTTGCAGGTGAATTCGGCGGCTATGAAAAGAGCTACGGAACAAAGTTTGATGAAACAAAAAACAATGTGTCCGGAGATGTGGTTCAGCAGATTGAAGTAACAAAGGATATGGTGAAAGGCCTTGCCGTATCGGACATTTCATTGGGTGTCGGCGACGAGGTATCCGTACCCGCTAAAGCGAATGTGAACCTCGGCGAAGGTCTCGTATGCGATCTTTACAGCGGAATGAAGCTTACAAGCTCCGACAGCTCCGTTGCCGAGATAAGAAACGGAAAGGTATACGGAAAGAAAAGGGGGAATTGTCAGATAACCGTGGAAGTATCCGGCATGACCAAGACCGTTAACTGTACCGTTTCAACAGGAATGATGTTCAGGTTATATAATCCCAATTCCGGGGAGCATTTTTATACGGCAAATCCCGTGGAGAAGAATAATCTTGTAAATGCAGGGTGGAGATACGAGGGCTTTGCCTGGCAGATGCCCGACGGAGCAACATCAGCGCCTGTATACAGACTTTATAACAAAAATGCGGGTGATCATCATTACACCACCAGCGCCGCAGAGAGAGATAACCTTGTGAAGGTGGGCTGGAAATACGAAGGAATAGGCTGGTATTCCGAAACAAATAACGGAGTTCCGGTATACAGACTTTATAATCCCAACGCTACCGGAGCCGGAGCGCACCATTATACCACAAGCGCAGCCGAGAGAGATAAGCTTAAGACCGTCGGCTGGAGAGATGAGGGCATCGGCTGGTTTGGTAAGTAACAAGGAGGAGCCTGCGACTTTTGTGTATAGTAGTGGTAAACAGAGACAGGGACCCGCCGGCTCATGTATACATTAGTGGTAAACAGAATTAGGAGTTAGTATGAAAATAATACATACCGCAGATCTGCATCTCGATTCCAAGATGAATTCATATCTGCCGGATGATAAAATAAAAGAACGAAAAAGCGAACTCCTTACTTCCTTTGTCAGACTCTGCGAGACGGCAAGGGAAGAAGGAGTTTCCGCAATTCTATTATCCGGGGATGTTTTTGATACGGCAGCCGTATCAAAAACCGCCGGAAATGTTTTCGTTAAGGGAATGAAGGATAATCCGGATATAAAATTCTTCTACCTGAAGGGAAATCATGATAAGCACGATATCGTTTCAAGATTCCCTGAAAGACCGGAAAATCTTTATACATTTGACGAAAACTGGAAAAGCTATAATCTGGCAAGAGGGATCACGGTGACCGGTATCGAGCTCGGCGGAAGAAACAGTGAAGATGTATCCGACAGTCTTGTGCTGGATGCGTCTAATTATAACATTGTTATGATGCACGGGACGATCAGCGTCGGTGCATCCAAGAAAAAAGGCGAATTCATAAACATTAAGGATATGAAAAACAAAAACATAGATTACCTTGCACTGGGCCACATTCATTCCTACAAGGATGAAAGGCTGGACATCAGGGGAAGCTATGCCTACCCGGGCTGTCTGACGGGAAGAGGCTTCGATGAAACGGGAGAGAAGGGCTTTATTCTTTTAAATATTGATGAAAACAAAAAAAGCTACGGCAGAAGCTTTGTACCCTTTGAAGCAAGAAGACTTTATGCTCCCGAAATAGATGTTTCCGGCTGCATAACGAGCGGAGAGATCATTGACCGTGTCAGGGCGGGCCTGTTTTCGAAGAGCTATCCGAGAGAATCCATGGTAGAGGTTGTGCTTAAGGGAAAGGTCGATGTGGAATGTGAAAAGGACACGGATTTTATAGCCAAGAACTTTGAGACATCCTTTTATTATTTTAAGGTAAAGGATATGACGGAGTTTTCCGTGGACTACGGAAAATTCAGGCTGGACGCGTCACTTCGCGGTGAATTCATAAGGAATGTGATGAGCAAGGATGATATAAGTGAAGCGGATAAGGCGGAGATCATACGGATGGGTATGGCAGCACTTAGCGGTGAGGAGCTTTAATATATGAAGATAATTAAATGTCATATACAAAATTTCGGTAAGCTTCACGACCAGAGCTTTGATTTTAAGGACGGGCTGAATGTCATAAGCAGAGAGAACGGATTCGGAAAATCAACACTGGCAACCTTCATCAAGGTAATGTTTTACGGCTTTGAGGGTGACAGGAGGAAAGCTTCCTACGGAGAAAGAAAACGATATAAGCCCTGGCAGCAGGGAACCTATGGCGGAAGCATAAGGTTTTCGGTCGGAGACAGGGAATACAGTCTTGCCAGGATATTCGGTGATAAGGAGAGCGAAGACAGCTTTGATCTCAGAGATGCGAGGACCAATCTCGAATCATTGGATTATACCAAAAACATTGGTGAAGAGCTGTTTAAGATTGATGTTGATTCTTTTAAAAAGACGGTTTTCATTTCCCAAAATGAAGTCGTGACCAGTACTACCGACAGCATAAGCGCGAAAATGGGAAATCTGTCCGCAATGACCGATGATATCAGTAATTTCGAAAAGGCAGATAAGAAAATGAAGGGAATACTTAATTCCCTTAATCCCAAAAGAGCTACAGGAGAACTGAATAATATCAGAAGCAGACTTATAGAGCTTCAAGGAAGCATTGACGGTGAGGAGATACTTGCCGGAAGCATAAAGGAAGTTGAGGAAAAACGGCTTGAGCAGACAAAAATCCTTGCCGATGCGGAAGAAGAAAAAAAACAGGCTCTTGAAGTCCAGAAAAAGCTCAGCAGGGAAAAAGATATAAAGGTCATGGTCGAAAGATATAAAGGCCTTGAGCTGCAGGCCAATAACAGTCTTGAAAATACATCAAGATATAAGCTTAGCGATGAGGAATGGGACAAATTCGGAAAAATAAATGAGATGTTTGCAAAGGGGATTCCCGATAAGGATGGTATAGAATACATTTCCTCTGAGATAGCTCTTATGAGGGAGGCATACTATCTGAAAAAGGATAAGGAACCGTCCACTTCCGATATGAAACTGCTTCGCAGCCATAAAGCATTCTTCGAGGGAAAGGATATTTCCGGGGAAGAAATAGACGAAACGATAGAGCTCTGCGAGGAGGTTTCAAAAAGAAAAGAAGCATACAAGCAGAAAAGAAAGATTCATGATGTATACAGGACAGAAAGAGAAGCAGCGGCAAACAGTATAGGACCCTGGATCATCTCCCTTCTGTTCCTGGGAATAGCCCTTGCGGCAGGCGGTGTGATATTTATCTCGAAAAATCCGGCTCTGTCTTACGGACTCTTCGGAGCAGCGGTAGTAATCCTTCTGGTTTACCTCGTCCTGGCATTTGTCAGGGCATCCAAGCGCAAAGCCTTGAAGGCGGGACCGACAGATGAAATGAAGGCCCTTGAGGATGAGATGGATGAAGATACTCTCTTTATAGAGCAGAGTGAAGAAAAGATAAATGCCGTGCTGCTAAAGGTCGGAGCGGGGGATTCATCCGAGCCTTTAAGAGCTCTTAACTCGGTTTTAAACAGAATGCAGGAGCGTAAAGAACTCGAGAAAAAACTGAAAGAATTCGAGAACATGAGGCTCGATGATACAATAAATGAGCATAGAGCGGCTGTTGAGGATTTCGTATCAACCTTCGGGTATGATAATGAAGAAACTGATGTTGATGAAGAGCTTATAAGTCTCTATGAAAAAGAACTCAGGGAGATAGAAGCGGGAATAGACACATTATCGGGTCTTAAGGAAAAAAGAGATATGTATAACGAAGCCGTTGAGGTTTCCAAGCAGCATAAAAAGGAGGCTGATAATTATCTTGAAGAAAATCCGGAGGTCCGTGAATATGTTATAAGTAATTCCGAAAAATCCGGGAATACCGTTTCTTTGGAGGATGAAGTTAGAAATCCCGCAAACGAAAGCGGACTTTTTGATATAGCAGAAACGATAAAGGAGCTTATCGAAAAGCAGGATGAAGCCAGAAAATATATAGCGGATTATGACAGACAGCTTGAGGAGCTTTACGAAAAGCTGGATGAACTGGAAAAGGATAAGGAAGAGGCGGAGGCTCTTAAGGAAAGCTACAAAGAGAAATTGAAATATTATAATCTCGTGAAGAAAACAGAAGAGCTTCTTACGGAATCGAAGGAAAAATATACTACGCGTTATATGACTCCGCTCCTTCACGCATTTACGGATTATTACAGGAAGGTGGCGCATTCCTCCGCTTCGGAATACAACATTGATGCAAATATGAAGCTTACCGTAAATGCTTACGGCGGACAGCATGACACGGAGCTTCTCAGCAGAGGTTATCAGGATCTTGTGGGAATCTGCTTCAGAATGGCTATGATAGAAGCTATGTATAAGGAAGAAAAGCCGTTTGTTATATTTGACGATCCCTTTACCGAGCTTGATGATATGAAGCTCAGGGGCGGGCTCGGTTTCCTGAAGGATATTTCTTCAGACTATCAGATAATATATTTTACCTGCCATAACAGCAGGGCATAAACCGTTTTGCTGCTTTGTGCATATTGCATTATTATCTATGGAAAAAATGTACATTTTGATAATTACGATTGAAAATTATAATTCATCGTGTTAGAATAACCCAAATGTTTTTTCTAAGTAACTATTGATTTGGTAATTATTTTACCCTGGTTTATTTGTTTTTTGAAAGGGAGGAGATTTAATGAAAAAGAGGATTTCTCAAAAAACAAAAATGCCGCAAAGCAGAATTCTGGCTGCAGCACTCAGTGCAGCTATGATACTTGGCTCTGCGGGAACAGCAGCTCCTTTTGTTAAGGCGGCCGGAGCTAACGAGGATGCATTGGATTCAGGTGATACTGAAGTAGAAGCAACCGAGGCAGATTATGCTGCTTTTGATGAAGACTGGAGACTTGAAGGTGGCGGACTTGAGCTGCCTGTTTCAGATGATACAGACGAGGAGTTTTCTTCTGTTACAGATGAATTTGCAACCGATACAGATGCTTTTGCAACACTTACGGATGCGGATTATGGTAATCTTGAAACAACAGAGAACTTCGGATATATACCTTTTGACCCTGTATTCCAGCATGCTCCGCTTGAGGAGGATGAGGAAAATTACGCGCTTGAGTCATACTATAACTCCAATGAAAAGGGTTATATCACAAGCGTTAAGGATCAGATGAGTTCAGGTATGTGTTATGCGTTCTCTGCTTGTGCAACAGCTGAAGCGAATGCAATCAAGAAGGGCCTTTATAAGAAAACTAATATCGATCTTTGTGAGAACCATCTCGGATACTTCGCATATAATTCAAGAAAAGGAAATGATCCCGTTGGCGGACTTAAAGGTGATAATAACACATTTAACGGAAGCTATTTTGATGACGGAGGAAACAGATTCTTTACACAGATGGAGCTTTCACAGTGGATAGGTCTTGCCGATAACAGTGTTTCACCCTTCAGAGATATGAAGACAAGCATTACGGGAAGCAAGGAGTATAGTCCTTCAGTTGTGAGAGCAACAGGTACAAGATATGCATCCATGGCAGATAAGACAAGGATCAAGAATATGATCAAGAGCTATGGTGCTGTTCAGATTGCCATGAATTGGAGTAATTATTATTATAATCCTTCATACTACGCTTACAATTATACTCGTCAGGATGGAACAAACCATGAGGTTACAGTAGTAGGATGGGATGATAATTTCTCAGCAAGCAAATTCATAAACAGACCTTCAGGAAACGGTGCATGGATCGTTAAGAACAGCTGGGGTTCAAGCTGGGGCAGAAACGGTTACTTCTATATTTCATACTATGATGCTATGGTAAATTACAAGGGTAACATCGGTATGTCATATCTCGTAGAAAAAGCAAGCAGCTACAATTATAATTATCAGTATGACGGCGGATTCGGTGATTATCAGGTTAACGCAGACAGCGGAGACTATTTTGCAAATATCTTTACTGCAAGCAAGCAGGATGCAGAGCAGCTTAAGGCTGTAACTGTTAATTTCCCTTCAGAGAGTATGACATATTCCGTACAGGTTTATCGTAATCCCAAGAGCGGAAATCCTAAGAGCGGAACACCTCTTCTTAAGAAGCCCATAACAGGCAAGGTAACCACTGCAGGCTGGTACAGATTAGCTTTCAGCGATAAGATATATCTTTCTAAGGGTGACAAGTTCTCGGTTGTAGTTTCCGTAAGCGGTTCTAAGCCCGCTGTAGCTGTTGACGGTGACGAAAAGGGAAGCTGGTATAACTTTAATGTTACCAACAAAAAGGGTCAGTCTTATTGGTATCACCAAGGAAAGGTTTATGACCTTTACAGTGCATTCGATGTTGATGTATGTGCAAGAATCAAGGCTTACACAAACAAGAGTTCCGTAAAAATCGTTCAGAGACTTTACAATCCTAACTCAGGTGAGCATTTCTATACTCTTTCAATAGCTGAGAAGAATAACCTTGTTAAGGCCGGATGGAAGTACGAAGGTGTCGGCTGGTATACAACAGGAAGCGGAGATCCCGTTTACAGAATGTATAATAAGAATGCCGGTGACCATCATTACACAACAAGCAAGAAAGAGGTTAATAACCTTAAAAAGGCAGGATGGAAGTATGAAGGTGTTTCATGGTATTCACCTAAGAAGAACAGAGTGCCTCTTTACAGACTTTACAATCCTAACTGCAAGGCAGCTGGTTCTCACCATTACACAACAAGTAAGGCGGAGAAGAACAGTCTTGTTAAGGCAGGATGGAGATATGAAGGTATAGGCTGGTACGGTCTTAAGGTTTAATACTTAGGGCATGGGCTGATGATCGGTAGTTGGAACTTATTATATGCAAAAGGATGAGATAATCGAAAAACTTAAAGAAAAGGGCTGCAGGATAACAAAGCAGAGACTTATAATACTTGATACTATCCTGGAGGGAGACTGCTCGTGTTGTAAGGAGATTTATTACAGAGCGTCCGCACAGAGTGAGGGTATCGGCTTTGCAACCGTGTACAGAATGGTAAATATGCTTGAAGAGATTGGGGCATTGGACAGAACCAGTATGTACAGGGTAAACGGAGCACCGGATATTTCCAAATGCGAGAACTGCGTAGTAAAGCTTTCCGATAATACCGAGTGTAATCTTACACCGGAAATGTGGAATAAGGTTCTGGTCAGCGGCCTCAAGGCAAACGGTTATCTTACCGATCAGGAAATAGAGCATATAAAGGTTGAAACCGAATAATAAAATTAAATGAGAAACGCCTCTGTGAGATTTCGCAGAGGCGTTTTTTTAAGTTGTTATTATTCATGTCACATGATAAAATCACATAAGATGCGTAGACTTTAATATGGTAAGAAACGGGGGTTTTAATGAAAAAAAGGTTTGAAAAAAGTATTAAAATGACAGGAAGAAAAATAGTGGTCGGTGTTCTAAGTTTGGCAGTGCTGCTTGGCTCGACCGCGAATTTTGTTAACGCTGAGGAAGAGGACGCACCCGGTCTTGAAAGGGTAGCTACGGATGAGGATTATATAAACGGAAAAAGCAGTCTGAGGATTGTCGGCGGTACAAGAGATCTGGATTATTCCTTCAGAACTGACGGTTCAGAGGATGGTTCAGAGGATTACTTTGATGAATCATATTCATTTGCCACATTTACTGACTCCGATTATGAATTCGGGTTGCTGCATGGTACAGGTTACATTCCCTGTAATCCCATATTCTGGAAAAGCACAGAAGTAGAAAGTGAAGAAAACCTGGGTCTCCCGGCGAGATATAATTCAAATGAAATGGGTTATATTACAAGTGTTAAGGATCAGCAGACCAGCGAAATGTGCTACTCCTTTTCTGCAATCGCGGCAGCGGAGGCAAATGCGGTAAAGAAGGAAATAGCATCGAAAAGCTTTGATCTTTCAGAGGTCCATCTCGGATATTTTACTTATAATTCGAGAGCAACGGCCGATCCCGTAGGAGGATTAAGCGGAGATTATAACACATTTGACAGCGATTATTACAGCGGCGGCGGCAACAGGATATTCACCATGCAGGCTGTCTCGCAGTGGATAGGACTCGCCGACGAGAGCGTTGCACCATTTGACAATACTTACAGATCTGTTTCCGCGTCGAAGGAATACGCTTCTTCCAAGGTGATTGTGACAGGTGTACGATACGCCGGAATGGATGAAAGACTTAAGATAAAAAATATGGTTTACAGCTACGGAGCCGTACAGACGGCAATGAATGCGAACGGTCTGTTCTATGAAACTTATTATAATCCTTCAACAGCCGCATTTTATTGTCCGACAGGCTCGGGCACGAATCATGAGGTGACAATAGTAGGCTGGGATGATAATTATCCGGTTTCAAATTTCGCAACCAAGCCTGAAGGTAATGGAGCGTGGATCGTTAAGAACAGTTGGGGTACCGAGTGGGGAAAAAGCGGATACTTCTTCGTTTCATATTATGAACCGATATTTAATAATCCCTATAATATCGGTATGTCATATCTGGTGGATAAAGCGGGAGCCTATGATTATAACTATCAGTACGACGGAGGCTTCGGAACATATTCTCTGAATGACAGCAGCGGCGATTATATAGCAAATGTATATACGGCAAATAAATATGATGTTGAACAGCTTAAGGCTGTAGAAATATGTCTGGAGTCAGAAAATGTAGACTATTCGGTGGAAATATATCTTAATCCCAAGGACGGACGACCGAAGAGCGGATATCCTCTTCTTACACAGCCTGTAAGAGGCAGGACGAATTACTGCGGATGGTATAAGATTCCCATAAGTGAAAAGGTTTATCTGAATAAGGGTGATAAATATTCGGTAGTTGTTACTATTCAGGGTGATGAACCCAGATTTGCGGTCGACTCGGATCAAAACGGAAGCTGGTATAGCTTTGATGTTACAAATCAGGACAATCAGTCCTATGCGTACAGTGTACTTGACAATACAATATATGATCTTAATAAGCTGGCTGACTGCTGTGCAAGACTGAAGGCTTATACCTGTAAGGTGTCAAGCAGCCGTAAGAAGATAACATCGGCTTCGCTGAGGAGAAAGGAAGTCTATTTTACCAATAGCCCCAAGACTCCGACTGCCAATGTAAAATATAATTCCGAAAGACTTACCGCGAACAGAGATTTTGTTATCACATACAAGAATAATGTTAAGCCCGGCACGGCAACCGCATACATAAAGGGCCGCGGTCTTTATACCGGAACCATAAAGGACACATTTACAATTAAAGCAAGCAAAATAGTTCACAGAATGTATAATCCGAATTCAGGAGAGCATTTCTATACTCTCAGTGATGCGGAAAAGAATAATCTTGTGAATGCAGGCTGGAAATATGAGGGTGCAGGCTGGTATACACTCGGATCCGGAGACCCGGTATATAGAATGTACAATAAGAATGCGGGCGACCATCATTATACCCTTAGTGCCGGTGAAAGAGATATGCTTATAAAAGCAGGCTGGAAATACGAGGGTATAGCATGGTATTCACCCAAGGAAAAACTACAGCCGCTGTATCGTGTTTATAATCCCAACTGCACCGGCGCAGGCTCCCATCACTATACGGTAAGCGTGGCAGAGAAGAATAATCTTGTAAATGCAGGCTGGAAGGATGAAGGAATCGGTTGGTACGGTGTTAACTGAAACGCCGATTAAATATAGAAAATAAAGATACAAAATGATCCCGCTGTATGTTAAAATACAGTGGGATTGCTTTTTATAAGGAGGATAAGTATTATGAGAAAAATGAACAGATTATTTGCAACATTAATGAGTACGGCACTGATCCTCGGATCCGTAAATGCAGCACCATTTCTTACTGTCAATGCAGAGGGAAGCTATTCAGAGGAAGATGGTGCGGAAGGAAATTATGAAGATAACGGTTATCTGAATGAAAAGATAGCTGATGCGGATGATTATGCCAGATACAGAGAGACGGTTAAAAGAGTGTCCGGAGAGCGCGGTACGCCCAATAACGGATATATTCCTTATCATCCTCCGATCGTAACAAGCGGAGAGGATGCTGATGAAGAGGTTTACGGACTTGAGCCGTATTACAATTCCGTCGACGAAGGATTTATAACTACGGCTAAGGATCAGGACGACTCGGGAATGTGCTGGGCATTTGCAACAGTTGCTGCATCGGAAGCAAATCTTGTTAAAAATAAAATAGCCGATGTGTCGAAGGTGGATCTATCCGAGATTCAGCTCGCATATTTTACATACCATCCCAGGACTGCGGATGATCCCGTGGGAGGTCTTAATGGCGACAATGTGACATACAAAGGTAATTACTACGACGATGGAGGAAATGAGTGGTTTACAATGATGTCACTTTCACAGTGGGTCGGACTTGCTGATGAGAGTGTGGCTCCATTTAATGATTATGATGCAGAGTCGGTTCTACCTGCAGAGTTGGAATATGATGCAGCAATATATAAGCTTACGAATGGAAGATACACAGACATGACGCAGATCAACAGAGTTAAGAATCTGGTCAAAACCTATGGTGCTGTTGTAGGCTCCATGGGGTATTATTCCAGATATTATGATAGCGCTAATCACTCGTATTATGGCGACAATTATAATGATTTCACCGAAGGCCCGAATCATGCTATAACCGTAGTGGGATGGGATGATAATTATTCAAAGAGTAATTTCAAGGTTGAACCTCCTGAGGACGGAGCATGGATCGTTAAGAACAGCTGGGGATCATACTGGGGATCAAATGGGCTCTTTTATCTGTCATATTATGATGAAATCGTTAATGATCGCGATATTACCGCAATAGCATATATATGCGAAGATGGTGATACCTACGATAATAATTATCAATATGACGGCGGTCAGGAATCCGATTCCTTTATGGCAAATAAAGGGGATTATATTGCAAATATCTTTACTGCAAAAATGTCTTCCTGTGAGAAGCTTGAAGCTGTCGATGCATTTTTCATTTCCGAAAATGTTTCTTATTCGGTCCAGGTTTATCTTAACCCTGATGAAGGGGATCCCACAAGCGGAACCCGTATGCTTGGCACACCTGTCACCGGAACAACTGACTATGCCGGATGGTATAAGATACCTTTAAATGATGAAGTATATCTCAATAAGGGAGATAAATATTCGGTGGTCATTACATTTGAGTCTGATGATGCTTATTACGGAATTGACACGGATTTTATAGAAGATTGGTGGTACACCTTTGATGTTACATGCCATCCCGGTGAAAGCTTCCACTATCTTGCATCGGAAAATACTGTTTTTGATCTGGAGCAAAATGATGCTGTTGCCAGGATCAAAGCTTTTACAACCGATGTCGACAGAAAGTACATTACATCTGTAACACTTGACCGTGATACATATTACTGCAACAATACCGCAAGAAGACCCGGCGTGACCGTTAAGTATAATGACAAGAAGCTCACTTTGAAAAAGGATTATACCGTAAGCTATAAAAATAATGTTAAGGCAGGAACTGCAACTGTTATAGTAAAAGGTCACGGCAAATATGAGGGAACTATCACTAAATCATTTAAGATACTTCCCAGCAAGGTTGTTTACAGATTATATAATCCCAATTCGGGAGAACATTTCTATACACTTTCCGAGCCTGAGAGGAATAATCTTATTTCGGTCGGCTGGAGAAACGAAGGAATCGGCTGGTATTCAAGTACGGACGGGGACCCGGTTTACAGAGTATATAATAAAAATGCAGGCGATCATCATTATACCTTAAGCAAGGCAGAGATCGATAACCTGGTAAGTCTCGGTTGGACCTATGAGGGAATTGCATGGTATTCACCCAAGGAAAAGCTGCAGCCGCTTTACAGAGTATATAATCCCAATTGTACCGGAGCAGGTTCTCATCATTATACGGTAAGCTTGCCTGAGAAAGAAACTCTGGTACTCGTGGGCTGGAAAGACGAAGGAATCGGCTGGTACGGAATAAACTGATAAAACGGAAAAATCGTCGGAATGACGAAAAAAGAATGAAAAAGGGGTTAAATAATGTTTTACTTTATAGTTAACAGAAAGGGCGGAAGCGGAAGAGCATCGCAGATCTGGCATATCATCAGAAAGACACTCAGGGAAAAGAGGGTTGACTTCAAGGCATATCTTACAAATCATGAAGGTCATGCCACGAAGCTTGCAACGATGATAAATTCACTTCCGGATGATGATATAAGGCTGATAGTTGTAGGTGGCGACGGAACAATCAACGAAGTGCTGAACGGACTTACAGATATGTCCAGGATCAGAATGGGAGTTATTCCTACCGGAAGCGGTAACGACTTTATAAACGGACTCGGGCTTCAGGAAACGCCTGATATAGCGATAGAAAGACTTCTTAAAAGTACGGAGACGAGGCCTATCGATATAGGTGAGATTACTGCGCCCGGAATGCCTCCGAGAAAATTCGGAATCAGCTTCGGTATAGGACTTGATGCCATAGTATGCAAAAAGGCACTTACAAGTAAGCAGAAAAGATTTCTTAACAGAATGGGAGCGGGAGACAAGACATATGTGCTTCTGACACTGGAAACACTTGCCAGCATGGATTATCTTAAGGCAAAGATAATCTATGCCGACGGTGTGGTAGCGGAATATCCGAAGCTCATTTTCCTTGCCGGAATGAACCTTCCCTATGAAGGCGGCGGTGTTCCGATGTCACCGAACGCAAGTCCCGATGACGGAATGCTTTCCCTTTGTATCGCAGACAGCATTGGAAAGGTAAAGGCGTTTTCCGACCTTCCTCTGCTTGTAAAAGCAAAACACGGCGGAGTTAAGGGCTTCCATTTCAGAGATACCGAAGCCTTTGATATCAGTCTTGATAAACCCGAGGTTGTACATGTAGACGGAGAATACTACGGAGACATCGACAGCCTTCATGTTCGTTGTATACCGAAATGCCTGAATATCATGATTTAACTTGATTTTTATATTTATATCGCATATGATAGAGAGATGGTGAGGTGAAAACAGTGATTGATGAAGAAAAAGTCAGACTCATGACAAGGATATCGATTTTCGATAAGCACGAAAAAAATCACGGTATCCGCATGAGCAGATATTTTCAAAAGGATTATGTGAAATACAATTGCCTGATGACAGTACTCAGTTCTACTGTCTGTTTTGTTGCGTGTGTAGCGGCATATGTCTTCATTGAGTTTCAGAAAATTCTTGTGGCGTTTTCCGACAACAATTATTTCGATATCATAAAAAAACTGCTGCTCTGGTATGTTATTTTTGTGGCAATTTTCTTTTTCTTCGGCTTCATTGTTTACAATATAAGATTTTTCCTCGTGAAGGATAAGCTGCTCAGATATAACGAAGATCTTAATCTTCTTTCCGATTATCTGGAGGAGGATGAATATATGGCATATAAGGGTGAAGTCATCGACGATGATGCCGATATGCCTGAAGAATTCTTGGATGAAGAACGTGGTGGTCGTTTCAGATATCCCGAGGACGATCAACGAAGAGATATGAGAGACGATTACAGAGGAGAAAGGTAAATGGATACTATACTGACGGTCAGAAACAGAATAAGGGACGTTCTCAGAGAATATGATGAGATTGTTACCCCTGTTCTTAAATTCATCTGGGCTTTGGTAGTTTTTATATCACTAAGAGGAAGCTTCGGATATTTCGACTTTTTCAATAAGTGGCTTGTCATTATCTTATTGTCGGTAATATTTGCCATAGTCGATCAAAGATTCATGTTTTTTGCCATAGGAATAATCACAACATTCCATGTTTATAATGTGTCTTTGGAGCTCGCAATTATCTATGGCGTATTTTTCTTTGCGATGTACTGCGTATACATCCGGTTTTTCCCGGAAATGTCTTACGCGATAATGCTGGCTATGATAGCATGTCAGCTGAACATTCCGGCGGCAATACCCGTTCTTGTGGCGCTTACCGCGGGGGTTTTGGGAATGGTTCCCGCAGCCTTCGGAATCGTTCTTTATTATGTATCCGTTGCAATTCGTGATCTCAAAGGTCAGATTGACTCGCTGGCTGATATTTCCGAGGTTGATACTCTTAAGTATTTTCTCGATAATGTTGTTAAAAATAAAGAGATGCTCGGACTTATCATTGTTACGGCGGCAACCATTGCGATCGTTTATATAGTTTCAAGGATACCCTTCAAGTTTTCAAAGCTGGTTTCAGTCGGAACAGGCGCTGTTGTTTATGTTGTTGCACAGCTTCTGGTTGATTCCGCATTTTCACTCAGCGGCGATATGGCTATGACCTTGGTAGGCGCCCTGATCGGAATAGCAACAGGTGTCATTATACTTTGCTACAGAGGTATCTTTGACTACAGCCATACAGAGAATGTACAGTTTGAAGATGATGACTATTACTACTATGTTAAGGCTGTTCCGAAGCTGGATCCCGAAAAGAAGAGACTTAAGGGACGAAGAATATCCGACTTCAGAGAAGTATTTGTTGATGAGGAAGAAAGAAATTACAGAAGGAAGGGCGGCTGGCCTGACATCGAAGGATTGGTAAATCCCGAGATGTACGAAGAGGACCGCTATGATGAGGAAAATCCTGAAGACAGACCCGACTTTGATCCGGAAGAGGAAAGAAGGATAAGACGCGAAAGACGAAGGGAAAGGGAAAGAAATCTGGACAGAGACCTTCGCAGAAGCAGAGAAAGAGACGGGGACAGAGAAAGAAGAAGAGAAAGAGTCAGAGAAGCCGATGACGGATTCAGGGATGTCCCTGAAGTCCCTTCAGAGGCGGATGACGGTTTTGTGAATGATATACCCGAAAGATCCGGACGAAGAGAGAGAGTTCCCGAGGAAAGAAGAAGAGAAAGGGAACCTGAAGACAGAAGAAGAGAGAGAGGTCCCGAGAACAGGGGACGCGAAGGAAGAGAAGCCGGAAGAGGAAGAGAAGCCGGTGACAGAGTACGCGGTGAATTCATTGAAGACCGCGGAAGAAATCGGGAAGACAGAAGAGGTCGCGGCAGAGGAGAAGAAGCCTGAAGTAAAAACAAATGCAGTTTTTAACGACTTGAACTTATATTCCCGGATGGTGAATGCAGAATGGAAAGATTATTAATTATCTTAAGTACATATTTCGGCTGGATATATCTGCCGAGGATGACATTTTCCGATGTCCTTGACATAATTATCATAGCATATGTCCTTTATAAGATCCTGCTCTGGCTGAAAAAGAGCAGAGCGTGGACTCTTCTTAAGGGTATTATTGTGCTTGCCGTTTTTATGCTCTTTGCCGAGATATTCCATCTTTCAACCATTCTTTTTATTGCTAAAAATGCCATAAGTGTAGGTATCATTGCGCTCATTATCCTTTTTCAGCCGGAGCTCAGGCGTGCTCTGGATGAACTGGGTCGAAAGAAGATACTTCGTAATATCTTTAATTTCGGTGATTCAAAGGATGTAAAGGATCTGAGTGATGAGACCATAAATGAGATAGTAAGAGCTGCCGGTTCGCTTGGAAAAGCAAAGACAGGAGCTCTTATTGTGCTTCAAAGAGAAACACCTCTCGGTGAATATATCAACACGGGAATAGATGTAGATGCGATCGTTACCGCACAGATGCTGGTAAATATTTTTGAGAAGAATACTCCGCTTCATGATGGTGCGGTCATAATAAGCAATAACCGTATCGTATCGGCAACCTGTTATCTTCCGCTTTCCGATGACAACTCCATAGATAAGGAGCTCGGAACCAGGCACAGGGCTGCTCTCGGAATCAGTGAGGTCAGCGACAGCGTTACCGTTGTTGTTTCTGAGGAAACAGGAAAGATTTCCGTTACATATGACGGAGAGATATATGAGGGGCTGTCCGAAAATCAACTGAAAAACAGGTTGAAGGATTTCCAGGACCAGCTGCCGGAAAAAAAGAATAAAGGAGGGCATCAGAAGTGAAGAAGACTTTGAAAAGTTCCATTCTTGACCATATCGGACTTAAGATATTTGCCCTCGTTTTAGCGGTAGTCATTTGGATTGCCATTACAAATGTCGATGACTATATTACAACGAAGGTCATTAAGGATATCCCTGTTGAGGATATAAACGGTTCGGCGATAGAAGAGCTGGGGAAGGTTTATACGGTGACCAGCGGAAAAACCCTGGACATAGTTGTAAGGGGAAGAAGATCCATGGTAGAACAGCTTACGGCAAGCGATTTCTATGCCTATGCCGATCTTTCCGAGCTTTCGATCACAAATACCGCCAACATAAATCTTATTTTGAAAAAGGATTCAACCTCCGGCTCCAAATATGATGTGGATATTGACGGGGACGGCGTCGCTGATGTTTACAGTAACGATGAAATTTTTCAGCAGCTGGATGTAAAGATGCTGGATACGACCATGACGCTTTCCATAGAGGATAAGGAAAGTGATGATATAGCGGTTACCGTTGTTACACAGGGCGATATTGATGAAAAATGTGCTCTCGGGAAATGCACCGCGACTCCGAATATCATATCCGTTTCCGGCCCCAAGACGGCAATGGACAGCATTAAAGAGATAAGAGCGTATGTCAATGTCATAGGGAAAACAGAAAGCTTTACCGAGAAGGATGTAAGCTTTACCTGTTATAACGAGTACGGTGAGCCTCTTAACATCAGTCAGTTCGAGTTCGGCGTGGATAAGGTGGATGTTACCGTGGCTATCTATCCCACCAAGGAAGTGGATGTAAAGGTTACAACTACCGGTGAGGTGGCTGAAGGTTTTGTACTTACGGGAGTAACCTATAATCCGAAGACAGTTCTCATTGCCGGAGAGAAGAGCGTGCTTGCCGGAATAGATTCAATCAACATTAATAACATTTCCGTAAACGGACTGAACGGAACCCTTGAGACAGATAAAGAGGTTTCCGAGTATCTTCCGGAGGATGTTATAGTGGCTGATTCCAATACTCAGGTTGCGATAAGTATCAATGTTGAGGAAAAGGTTACAAAGAAGCTTCTGGTTAGTGTAAATGATATTAATCTTTACGGGAAGCTGGATGAGTATGAATACGCTATGGAATCCACATCTGATTTCTCGGTTAATATTACGGGAATCAAGGATGTCATAGATAATGTGTCCAAGGACGATATCAAGTTCTATATTGATGTCGGCGATCTTGTTCCCGGCACCAATTATATGACTCTGAGCTACGTCGATCCCAAGGATTATGAGGTTATAATAACCGGAAAGATAAAAGTGATCGTGACAAGGAAGGAAGACGGAGAGGAGGATACGCAGGAATGACAGAGGATATTAAAAGACTTCAGGATGCAATAGATGAATCGAATTATATCGTGTTTTTCGGCGGCGCGGGAGTTTCTACCGAGAGCGGTATACCTGATTTCAGAAGCCAGGACGGCCTGTACAGTATGAAATATAAGTATCCGCCTGAAACTATAGTAAGCCATACATTCTTTGTCAAAAAGACGGAGGAATTTTATGACTTCTACAGGGACAAGCTGATAATTAAGGGCGCAGAGCCCAATATCACTCATAAAAAGCTTGCCGAGATGGAGGAAAAAGGAAAGCTTAAGGCAGTCATTACACAGAATATCGACGGACTTCATCAGATGGCGGGAAGCAAAGAGGTTCTCGAGCTTCATGGCTCCACTCTCAGAAATTACTGCCTCAGCTGTGGAAAGAAATATGATATAGATTATATCGCCGAAAGCAAGGGGATTCCCAAGTGCAGCTGCGGAGGTCTGATAAGACCTGATGTAGTGCTGTATGAGGAAGGTCTGGATGACCGTGTCATTTCCAGATCAGTAATGCATATCAGTAATGCGGATATGCTGATCATCGGCGGAACATCGCTTGTGGTCTATCCGGCTGCGGGATTTGTGAATTACTTCAGAGGTAAGCATCTGGCTGTCATAAATCTTTCAGAGACCTCCAAGAATGT
>CACYCJ010000336.1 GCA_902772925.1 uncultured Lachnospiraceae bacterium | reverse complement strand
CCCACAAAAACTTGCACCTATTGAACGATAATCAAATCCACTAAGTTGGGTTGTAGTTGCCACAATTTCAGGTAACACATCATGTGCATCCTTACCCAACAAGACACACCTCCGAACAAACTCAGGAAAAAGTATAGATGAGTTACCTGTCTGAAAAAACTTCTCAACAGTATCGCTGTTTGGACCTGATACCTTAATATCAAAACGCTTTAACTGCCTACCAAAAGCATCTAACCCCTCAAGACTTGTTCCGATGTAATTATCTGATGGGTCAAGCTGTTCTAATATATCCGATAAATTTCCTTGTGAATACATCTCTCTGTCAAGATTAACATTTTCAAACTTCGCCATAAATATCGAAACCTTTCTTTAATGCAGTATGATGATACAAATGACCATCCATACTTTGATTCAATCTGTATTCTTCCAACCATCAAAAATATTACCGATAACTTCAAGACAATTTGAATCCCAAATCTTATTATCATCAGGACAAGGATGTTTATCCTCTAAAGCACACAAATCCCAACCAGCAAAGAGAGGACTACTGAACCACACAACGGTACAAGCTCTGCCATGCTGTGTGTGAACCACATCTCCTTCAAAAATAGGGGTATTCGACCTATCATCTCTACCGATATATTGACAAACAGTTTCTGGAATTATCTCATAAGGAGAATCAACCTCTTGCGTTTCCGTATCTATATGAGTAATCGTTTGTTCTTTGGTGAAAACACCACAACAAGGCAACCCATACACCCATTGCTTATTGTCTTTTCTCTTTGCCCTGAATAAAATCTTTCGCATTAATTTTACCTCTCAAAAGTTTTATGTAATTTGATGGCATCCTCACAATTGGTCATAGAAAACCCAATTTTATTGTCAGTCTTAATAAGATGATCCACAAGATTTCCCATATCCGAATCATCATCAAAAATAAGAAAATTCTCTACTTCTGGATGGTCATCCAAATACTTTTGAATTTCATCTCCACGTTCTTTATTAAGAACATATGGAGTCCTACCAAGTATTTTTATACCGGTTCTAAGTCCACCATTGATAAGACAATCTTTATAATTATCATAACTTCTCCATGTACTTGTCACAACGATATCATACCCACATGTCTGACAAAATTCAGATACCCATTGAACCGCTTGAAAATTGTTTACTTTATTGTCCAATGGAAAATTATATCGGCAATGTTCGCCATCAGCATCCCACATAGGAGTATTCACTACACCATCATAATCTAAAAATACGATATTCATTTTTATCTTTTATTATGTATCTAATAAAGCCTAAATGCTACCCGTAACTTCGTGATATAACCACTCAACCGCATTTTTGAAATCATCTTTATAAATGCTATTATAAGTTGGCATAGAAAGGACATAACCGATAGATGATAACTTTTCATCATAAGAAAACCTATCATCATCAATGTTCTTGAAAATTGCAATCGCTTTGCTGCCGCTAACTCTATCAGCGGACGATTGTTTTTTGTGATTTGATTGTTTACTATAATAGTTAGATTCTTGCTGAAAATCAAAATCAGCTAAACAACCACCAAAATCATCAAAATCATTCATATGATATCACTCCCCTTTGAGTTCACATATAGTTTCTTTTGTATTATTTATAAGTTCCTCAGTCATAGGCAAACAACCTCGACTGATAGTTGATACTTTTGCATCTTTAGGATGAATACCGAATGGCATTTTAAACTTCTTTGGCAACACCCAAAGATGATATGTATCAGTCATATCTACCAAACGATTTTCTGCCGGGAATACCTCTATGGCTACTCGATCCTCACCAAACAGTTCATTCTTGATTTCTTGCTTAATTCTCCACGGAATGTCACCAGCACCAGAATTATCAAGCGATTTAGCAATATCATGATTTATCTTAATGATGGTAACGTGCTCTACCTTACCTATATCTGTACCGATAAGTCTAGAACACACCTGAAAGCCATCATCCGAATGCCAACACCTATCCATCTTCGGCATCCAATCACCGTGATATACATGCATCGTATCATTCAATGCTTTCGGGGATACTACATCCCTCCACACTCTTGCCATACAAATTACTCCTTCTTATTTAAATTTTTACAAAAATCAATCATCATTCTTTCGGTAATTTCCATATCTCTATGTTGAACAGCCACGTGGGTGAGTCCATGTGCCGCAATTTCATCCCGAAGTTCATGATTAGATTTAGCATTTAATTCATCAATAATGTCATCTAACAATTCTCTGTCATACATTGTAATATGAGGATTAAATAGTTTCTTTCCCAAATTTGAAATGCCTTTATATGTATCCCAATATATCGTAAACTTAGGCACAGATAAAATCTTATATTTTTTACCGAAATAATTATCTATACACTCAGTATAAGGCCGATTGTGGTTGCGAACAAAAATAGTTGAAGTAAAAATCGGTTCGCCAGTATGAATCATACTTTGTATTTGAACAAAATATAAAAACATATCCAAACGGTTGCGACGCATTCTTATCCCTTTATTTCTATTAGTATTGACAATATACCCAGCAATATCGATGACTGTATATATTCTATGCTTAGATAAAATTCTTGTTGTTTCGGCTCGTTCTCGTGCTTGTTTTACAATATTCACCATAGCGACAAACCTCTGATATTTATTCTATACATAATATAAAACGATTTATAAAAATAAAAATGCGGTAAGAATTAACTCCTTACCGCAAATACTTTTGATATTATTTTAGAAAATCTGATTATGAACAGATAAACTTAGATGGATCCACATTGCACAGAGATTGGAGAGCTTCGGATAAATCATCTGCAGATGTGCTATATTTCTCTGTTGATGTTATCATAGCCAAGGCCCAATTATCCGCATTTACTTCTTCTTTCCCCAAAGCATTTCGGAACTCAGTACAAGCATCAACAAGTTCCTTATACTCTTGTTTTAAATCTGAATTTGTTTTGATAATAGCTTTTGCTTTATCCAAAACCATCTGTTTCAAAGAATTAAAATAAGCACTTCTGTACATTTCTGTGAGAGCATCCATCATCAGTTCATTCTCCTCCTACTGCAAATTTTCTATTTTATCTAAAAACTTCTTTTCAAAAGAAGTCATATACTTGAATATGTCTGTTGGTTTCTTGATTTTCCTCATATCAATTTTCTCTTCTACAATCTCGGAAGATTCAAATGGGGAGTTTAATTCAACTACTAGTGTATTTGGAGTTTCAATATATACATCAGACAATTCCCACTCAGCTCCATCTGGATAGTCACCATCCATATTAAGAGCTTGAGCTAATGAATCGGCGAACTCAACTATATCATCCTTTGTAAAGAACTGTTCGGGGCCTACATCATAAGCACCACCATAATTAGCAGCATACACCTTACCATGCTCTATGTAGGAATCTATCATAGACTTTATGTGCTCTTCGGATTCCCCATAATGGGTATGACCTTCATCGTCTATAAAGTAATACTTCTGTGGAGGATTGTCCTCTACTCCGATACTGTATCCTTTGTAATTCGCTATGTCTGAATTTGCTTTAATTACTCTTTTCATATTTTATTATCCTTTCTTCGCCTTCAGAAATAACTCTATTCAGCCACATCTGACTAACTTCAAGCTTTTGTTTTGCAAAGGTCAAATCTTCAGATTTCCCATACTG
>CACYCJ010000335.1 GCA_902772925.1 uncultured Lachnospiraceae bacterium | reverse complement strand
GATAATATCAACTATTGAATCGATTGCACCCACCTCATGGAAATGCACATTTTCAATGGTCTCTCCATGAGCCTTCGCCTCCGCTTCAGCAATGATCTCAAATATTTTTACGGCAATGGATTTTGCTCCGTCGGAAATGTCTGTCTTAGCAATTATCTCCTTTATCTCGGTCAAGCCTCTGTGATGATGGTGGCCATGCTCGTGACTATGTTCGTGGTCGTGCTCATGATGGTGCTCATGCTCATGATCCCCGTGAATGTGACCGTAGAGATATTCCATGTCATGATCATGATTTTCATGCTCCTCATCGAGTATCACATTGAAGTCCATGCATGACAGCCCCGCTTTTTTTACCCTGCTCAGCTCTATGCGGCAGCCCTCTGCGGGAATGCTTTGAAGCGCCCTCACCAGCCCCTTGGAATCTGCCCCGAGGTCGATAAGTGCCGCAACCGTCATATCTCCGCTTATTCCGTTTTCACATTCAAGATATAATGTTTTTCCCATTATTTTTCTCCACACAAAATAATTTCATTTATATTACTTTTCTTCTTATCGGCGTTCAACAGATACAGTCATAGCTTTCACTGAATATCACTTGCAGGACTGTCTGTTTATTATCGCAGCCATATAGCCCGCTCCGTAACCGTTATCTATATTTACCGTTGCAATCCCGTTTGCGCAGGAATTGATCATTGCAAGGAGCGCTGCAACTCCTCCCATATTTGCCCCGTAACCGATCGAAGTCGGAACGGCAATGACCGGACAGCTTACAAGGCCTCCGACGACACTTGCGAGAGCGCCCTCCATTCCCGCAACAGCTATGACACAATTGGAATCCTGCATATCCTCTGTCCTGTCTAAAAGCCTGTGGATCCCGCTGACACCCACATCATATATCTTTTCTACATTTGCCCCCAAAAATGACGCAGTAAGCGCAGCTTCACTTGCAACGGGTATATCAGCGGTTCCGGCTGTGCAAACCGTAACCTTTCCTATATGCTTTTTATCTTCCTTTTCTATCATCAGAATGCGGGATTCTTCGTCATAAATAATATCAGGTATCACCGAAGAAACCGCTTCATACTGCCTCCTGCTTGCACGGGTTCCCAGAACCTCTCCGTTTTCTTCATATATCTTCTTATATATTTCCGTAAGACGGCCGTCACTTTTACCTTCACAAAATACAACCTCGGCAAAGCCCTGTCTCAGCTTCCTGTGAGTATCCAGCTTTGCAAAATCAATATCATCATAGGGTTTATATTTCAGATATTTTTCTGCTTCATCTACGGAAATCTCACCGGCCTTTACCTTCAGCAAAAGTTCATTTATATCCATGATCCCCCACTCCTTAATAATAACTTTGAATTTCACTATAACATAACAAAAAGTCATGGTCAAAATGTCTTTCCGCAGATTCCGAATATATGCTATACTTTATCTGATCATATTATTCCGGCAAGCCGGTTCACGATTTCTTAACGCTCAGCAGCTCATTATCATAAAAGGATCGGCAGCTCATAATCGCATAATGCTTTGCGTTACATAAAAACATCCCGAGAGGTCACAATGAAAGTCGCAGATAAACATCCGAGATCAATATTTAAAGATATCATTGCAGGTATCATTATCGCCATGGTTTCCATCCCCATATCCATGGGGTATTCTGCCGTTGCCGGGCTTCCCGTGATCTACGGACTTTACGGTTCCCTGCTTCCCATAGTGCTATACGGACTTCTTACCACCTCACCGCGCTTTGTGTTCGGTGTTGACGCGGCTCCTGCCGCTCTTGTCGGCGGAATGCTTGCTGCAATGGGTATAGCTTCAGAAAGCGAAACCGCCATAAAGACAGTTCCCGTTTTAACGGTAATGGTATCCATCTGGCTGCTCATTTTTTATCTTTTCAATTCCCAAAGACTCGTCCGTTTCATATCACATCCGGTTATGGGAGGATTTATAACGGGAATCGGAACGACCATTATATTGATGCAGATTCCCAAGCTCTTCGGCGGAACCTCGGGAAGAGGCGAGCTGATTGAGCTGATCAGTCATATAGTAAAGGAAGCCTCTGCCGGTTTTAATCTTCTTTCATTTATTCTCGGTCTTGGCACCGTGATAATAATCACCGTCATGAGAAAGCTTATCCCCTCAATTCCGATGGCACCGGTAATGATGCTTGCAGGCCTTTTGCTCGGATATTTTGCAAATCTGAAGAGCTTTGGAGTAATGCTTCTGCCTGAAGTTCCGGCAGGTCTTCCGAAGATATTCATTCCCGACCCGGAGATAATATACGAATACGGCTTTGAAATGCTTCTACCGAGTCTTACTATAGCTCTTGTCATCCTGTCGGAAACCCTGCTTGCAACAAATAACTATGCCGTAAAATACGACGACGAGATAAACGGCAGAAGGGAGATACTGGCATATTCCATTGCTAACCTCTCCTCTGCATTCCTCGGCTCCTGCCCCGTAAACGGCAGTGTTTCCAGAAGCAGCATCGCCGATCAGTTCGGAGTAAAGTCACAGATAATGTCAATCTCGGCAGGAGTATCAATGCTTCTCGTGCTGCTGTTTGCCACGCCCTTTATTTCATATCTTCCGGTACCCATTCTGACCGGCATCATTATATCGGCGCTTATAAGCACTCTTGAATTCGATCTTGCCGACAAGCTTCGAAAAACCGACAAAAATGAGTTTTTCATTTTCATCGCCGCATTTTTAACCGTTGTCATTTTCGGGACCATTTACGGCGTTATAGTAGGGATCATTCTTTCAGCAACGAATTTCATCATAAAGGCCTCCTCACCGCATACGGAATTCATAGGTTATACAAAATCAGATTCATACAATGGCTTTTATCCCATCAATGATACCGCATCGGTAAGACCCATCAAAAATGTTTTGATCTATCGTTTCACAGGTGCACTTTTCTATGCTAACATTAACATTTTTCAGAAGGATATAATTGATAATGTAAAGGACGGCACCAAAGTCGTAATAGTGGATGCAGCAGGACTTGCAAGCATCGATGTGACCGCTGCCCGTATGCTCCTTATGATAGAGGATAAGCTTTCCGAAAGAGGTATTCGCTTCTATCTTGTAGGTCACGTTGCCAAGATAAACGACGAGCTTCGTTCCCTGGGTGCAAGAAAGCTTATAGATGACGGCGCCGTAAAAAGAAGCATTTCAAGAGCACTTCAGGATGCCGGGATAAAAAAGCCCTATGAAACCGAGGTTGAGGCCGAGATAAACAGCAACGGATTTGTAAGAAAATATGCCGAATATAAATGGGCCTACGGAGATGAAGCCGAGAGGATGCTCAGAAACATTGCTGCGGAGCTTGCAGAAAAATATGCAGGCGACAAGGATTATAATTTCGAGGACATAAGAAATGATGCCATGAAAAGAACTCACGGTCACCTTGACATTGTGGATATGGACGAATTTCTTGATATGCTTGAAATGCAATTCGCCATCCTCTATTCCGAAGGGAAAATGGATGAGGACGCTGAAGCCATCGCACTTGAGGACAGGATAATCGAATATCACATTAAGCTTGAAAAAGACATTCTCGATAAAAATGACGATTCCATAAACAGGATCATCCGTCACAGGAACCGTCGTGAAGAACGCTTCAAAAAGGATCATCCGGACGCCTATAAAAAAATGGAGTCGGAAAGAAACAGGTACGACTCCGCTATATCAGCGAGGGACAAACGGCTTGCAGATATACTTAAACACAGAAAGGACTGACAAAACCGTCAGTCCTTTCTGTTTCATATAAAAGCCGTTACCTCTTCATATCAACAGCTTCCTTCATGTTTTTTACAAACTCACCGACATAAGAAGGTGACTCGGTCTTATATTTTCCTATTATCTTTACGATAGCGGAGCCCACAATTGCACCATCCGAAAGCGCCGCCATTTCTCCGGCCTTTTCAGGTGTGGAAATGCCGAAGCCTATCGCACAGGGTATATCGGTATTCTGTCTGACAACATCGATAATGGATTTCAGATCGGTGGTTATCTCACTTCTCTCTCCCGTAACACCCAGACTTGAAACAATGTACAAAAAGCCCTTTGCCTCGGAAGCTATCATTTTTATTCGTTCATGTGATGTAGGTGCAATGAGTGAGATAAGATCGATATCATACTTATCAAATACTGACAGGAATTCATCCTTTTCTTCATACGGAAGATCCGGGAGAATTATACCGTCAATCCCGACCTCCCTGCATTTCGATGCAAACCTCTCGGAATCATAGGAAAATACAACATTTGCATATGTCATAAATACCATGGGGACGGTTACGACAGTCCTCAGCTCCTTTACCATTTCAAATATCTTATCCGTGGTCACTCCGCCCTTCAGTGCCCTCTCGCTTGCCTCCTGTATGACAGGTCCTTCTGCGGTAGGATCCGAAAACGGGATTCCCAGCTCTATAAGATCTGCTCCGTTTTCAAATGCGGCTATGACGCATTTCTTTGTAGTTTCAATGTCAGGATCACCGCAGGTTATAAACGGGATAAATGCCTTCTTGCCGTCAAACGCTTTCTTTATATTACTCATTGATATCCTCCCCTCTGTACCTTGCTATAGCCGCACAGTCCTTATCACCTCTGCCGGAAATGGTAATGACTATGATCTTATCCTTACCCATTTCGGGAGCAAGCTTTATCGCATGCGCAAGTGCGTGAGATGATTCTATTGCCGGAATGATCCCTTCGGTTTTTGAAAGGTATTCAAATGCACATACGGCCTCTTCGTCGGTCACAGGCACGTACTCCGCTCTTCCCGTGTCGTGAAGATATGCATGTTCGGGACCTACGCCAGGATAGTCAAGTCCTGCGGAAATCGAGTAAACCGGTGCGATCTGACCGAATTCATCCTGACAGAAATATGATTTCATTCCGTGAAATATTCCGAGCCTGCCCGTTGAGATGGTAGCCGCTGTTTCAAATGTGTCTATACCTCTTCCGGCTGCTTCACAGCCGATAAGCCTTACCGAGCTGTCCTCTATGAAATGATAAAAGCTTCCGATCGCATTTGATCCGCCGCCTACACATGCTATTACGGCATCAGGAAGTCTTCCTTCCTTCTCAAGGATCTGCGCCTTTATCTCCTTGGAAATAACCGCCTGGAAATCTCTTACGATAGTAGGGAACGGATGGGGACCCATTACCGATCCGAGGCAGTAATGTGTATCATCGATCCTTTTTGTCCACTCCCTCATTGCTTCGGAAACCGCATCCTTTAATGTTGCCGTTCCGGTCTTGACGGGGATGACCTCAGCTCCGAGAAGCCTCATACGATATACATTAAGAGCCTGTCTCTTCGTATCCTCTTCACCCATGAATACTACACATTCCATGCCCATAAGCGCTGCTGCCGTGGCTGTTGCAACACCATGCTGACCTGCACCGGTTTCTGCGATGAGCCTGGTCTTTCCCATTTTCTTTGCAAGAAGAGCCTGACCGAGAACATTGTTTATCTTATGTGCGCCCGTATGGTTAAGGTCCTCTCTCTTAAGATAAATCTTTGCGCCTCCAAGATCTTCAGTCATCTTCTTTGCGTAGTATAGCCTTGAAGGTCTTCCCGCATATTCATTGAAAAGCTCTGTAAGCTCTCTGTTAAATTCAGGATCATTTTTAAAATGATCATACGCCTCTTCAAGCTCAATTATCGCATTCATAAGAGTTTCGGGTATATACTGTCCTCCATGTATGCCGAATCTGCCTTTTTTATCCATTATCTGTCACACTCCTTACTATATCTGTAAATGCTTTCATTTTCTCAGGGTCCTTCACTCCGTCACTTTCTATGCCGGAGCTGGTATCAACCGCAAACGGTCTTATGTTTTTTACCGCATCGTACACATTGCCTGTATCAAGCCCGCCTGCCAGAAAGAACGGTCTTTTTATATCCTTAAGCCACTGCCAGTCAAAGGTCTTTCCGTCTCCCGTGCCTGCGTCCAAAAGGATATGATCCGCAACACTTAGTTCAGCTCTCCGAATATCATCCTTACCTTTGATCCGAAAGGCTTTTATCACAGGCTTACCGGTAAGTCCTCGAAGCTCATTTATATATCTGTCATCTTCGTTTCCGTGAAGCTGAGCCATATCGATCACTCCTTCCGACAGGAGGTCTGCCACAGCCTCGACCTTTTCATCCACAAAAACCCCGACCGCCTTAACTCTTCCGTCAAGTTTTTGCTTTAACCTTACAGCCTGCTCTTTATCGATATACCGACTGCTTTTGGCGAAGAACACAAAGCCTATATAATCCGGAAGTATACTGTTTACGGCATCTATATCCTCATCGCGTGTCAGACCGCACAGTTTAATCCTTGTCATATCGATTCATCCTCTTTAGCCCTTTCAGATTTCACCCTTTAATGCGGCAAGTGCCTTTTTCTTATCTGCAGCCCTCATCATGGTCTCACCGATAAGCACGGCATCCGCTCCGAATGAGGTGATGTTTTTTATATCCTCGTAGTTTTTTACTCCGCTTTCCGATACAAAAAGTATACCCTCCGGTATTTCATTTCTTAACCTTTTTGCATTTTCGGTATCTACCGAAAAATCCTTAAGATTACGATTATTGACTCCGATAATGCGTGCTCCCGCCTTTACTGCGGTAACGGCTTCAGCTTCATCATGCACTTCCACAAGTGCCGAAATCCCGAGTTCATCACATATACCTATATATGCTTTAAGCTGTTCCTTTGAAAGGATTGAAACGATGAGAAGTACCGCTGAAGCACCGAGAACCTTAGCTTCGTACACCATGTATTCATCTACCACGAAATCCTTACGGAGCACGGGCACATTTACTTCAGCCGCTATCTCTTTCAGATATTCATTTTTACCGAGAAAATACTTTGGCTCGGTCAGAACCGATATCGCATTACAGCCTGCTTTTTCATACTCCTTTGCTATGGTAAGATAATCAAACTCTTCAGCGATGATACCCTTTGAAGGAGATGCCTTCTTACATTCAAGAATGAAAGAAAGTCCCGGTTCCTTCAGTGCTTTTTCGAAAAGGAAATCACCCTTTTCCACGGAATAAGCCATTTGCTTTATCTTATCGGCCGGAAGAAGCTGCTTTGCCTTTGCAACTCTTTCCTTTGCATATCCGGCGATTTCATCCAGTATAGTCATTGCATTCTCCTATCTGTTGCTTATCTCGATCACCTTTTCAAGTGTCTCATATGCTTTTCCGGAATCGATGAGCTCTGCTGCAAGAACCACACCATCCTTCATGCTTTCCGCCTTGCCTGCTATATACAGAGCAGCTCCCGCATTAAGTAGAACCGCATTTCTCTTATGACCCTTATCACCCTTCAGTATTCCTTTTGTTATAGCGGCATTTTCTGCGGGTGTACCGCCCTTAAGATCTTCCTTTTTGCATCTTTCGAACCCGAACTGCTCGGGAGTAATGATCCTTGTTTTATACCATCCTTCGCGAAGCTCACATATCTTTGTAGGAGCGGAAAGTGAAATTTCATCCAGCTTATCCATTCCGTATACTACCATTCCGCGTTTTACTCCGAGGCTTGAAAGAACCTGAGCAAGAGGCTCCACAAGATATTCATCGTAAACACCGAGAAGCTGCATTGTAGGTGAAGCGGGATTCGTAAGCGGTCCGAGTATATTAAACACGGTTCTAAATCCCAGTTCCTTTCTTATGGCACCTACATACTTCATGGATGTATGATACTTCTGTGCAAAAAAGAAGCACATTCCGGCCTCATCCAGAAGCTCTATACATTTTTCGGGACTCTGATCTATATTTACGCCCATTGCCTCAAGGCAGTCAGCCGTTCCCGAAAGTGATGAAGCGGCACGATTTCCGTGCTTAGCTACCCTCGCCCCACCGGCTGCGGCAATAAGTGCCGAGGTTGTGGATATGTTAAAGCTGCTTGCGTTGTCTCCGCCGGTACCCACTATTTCAAGCACATCATCTCCCGCATCAACCCTTGTTGCGTGATCTCTCATGGCAGCCGCACATCCGGCAATCTCATCGGTCGTCTCAGCTCTTGCACTCTTTGTAGAAAGAGCCGCCAGAAATGCCGAATTCTGAGTGGGAGATGTTTCTCCGTTCATTATCTCATTCATTACCGCATAAGCCTCATCATATGTTAAGTCCTCTTTGCTGACAATTTTTACGATTGCTTCTTTAATCATCGCATTTTCCTCCTATAAATAAAAAATGTCCCTGACAGAACTTTTACTGATTCTGTCAAGGACGAATATTCATTATCCGCGGTGCCACCTTGATTCATGGAATGACCCATGCGCTTTGCAAGATACCTTCATATCTCCGGCAACTGACGTATGCCTCACGTCACGGATACTAAGGATAATCCCGTTCCCCATGCCCTCAGCGGCCCATATAAGAAAGATCCGTCAATCGAATCCTCCACGCATTCCTCATACCATCCGGCTCACACCGTCCCGGACTCGCTACGGGCGATAAAATACTTTTTCTTCCGCTTCATCGGTTTGCTATTCAATTGCATTAAAAATTATCACACTATATTTTTCGTGTCAAGATATTTTTAAAAATGTTACTCTGTCATATTTTTTTAAAAATGTTACTCTGTCACTTTATTCCGCAATTATAATGTCGTTTTCATAACAACCGAGAAGGCGGAAGTTTTCACATTCCTCGCTCAGGATTGCGGCCATTTTTTTACCCTTTTCCGAATCGGCATCCCCTATGCACTCTATGTAAAAATAATAGCTCCAGGGTATCTTCTTTGAAGGTCTGCTTTTGACAGATCTCATATTAAAGCCGTAATAGCCTATGGTATCAAGTGACCTTGCAAGCGCTCTTGCCTCATCCTTTACGGTAAGCATAATGGAAAACGCTTCTTTCTTGGAGCCGAGCGGTTCCCTCTTTCGTGAAACTACCACAAAACGGGTGGTATTGTCCGGGCTGTCGTTGATTTCTTTTTCTATTATATCCAAACCATACAGTCTTGCCGTTTCTTTACCGGCAATGGCAGCAAGTCCCGGATCATTTTTTTCCGCAACCTCCTGTGCCGCAACTGCGGTATTGGATGCCGCAATGCTTTGAAGTCCGTGCCGCTTTATAAAACCGTCACACTGACTCAGTGCCTGGGGATGGCTGATAACCTTTGTAATGCTTTTAATATCCGCACCCTTTATTCCGAGCAGATTATGAACAACAGGCATCTCGTATATTCCGGCAATGTACAGCGTTCCGAAATATAAAAGATCCATTACCTGAATAACATCTCCCGCATAGCTGTTCTCTATCGGAAGTACTCCGTAATCACATATTCCGTCCGAAACGGCATTAAATGCACCTTCAAAGGATTCATATGTTATAAAATCCTCTCCGGGAAAAATCCTCTCTGCCACATTGGCGGCAAATGCCCCCTTTATACCGCAATAAGCTATCTTCATTTTCTTGCTTTCTGTATTCATTTCTTTATATCCCTATTTTTCTTTTTTGTCCACTATAGAAAGAACAGCTATTGCGATTGCCACATTTCCCGTAACCGAATTAACTCCGACTCTTCTTGCAAAAAGATGAACCTCCTTCTCGCCGGGCAATGTTTCTTCAACAAGCAATGTGCTTCCGTCATCCAAACACTGTTTTACTTTGTTCATAATATCCGATCCGGGCCCTTCGCTCGGAACCGGATACTCTTTTATATCTTTGATCAGATCAATACCTGAAGAATTTTGCATAAATCTGCGGAAGGAAGTATTGCTCCTCGCAAACCTTGCAGTGTCCTTATCAGGATTATATTCTATAATCCCCATGGGAATAGTATCAAATGTGTTATAAAAAACATCTTCATTCTTGTTTGCTATCGCAGAAAGGTCATATAGATTAATGCGTCCCATGTCGTCAAAATATCCCGACTCGGAAGGATTTTCAAATCCTATCTGAATACCCTGTGCATATCTCTCCATTATATGCTCCAAAGGAACGGGTTTAAGGAAATAATAGCCCTGCAGCTTTGAGCATCCGATCTCCTGAAGAAAATGAACCTGTTCTTCAGTCTCAACACCTTCACATACGGTATCTACACCCAGCTCTGTTGCCATTTTCATCAGGTTCGTAAGAATGATCTTACCCTTAGGTCCCTTATCCAGCCTCTGCATAAAGCTGAGATCAAACTTGATAAGATCAAAAGGAATCTCCTGCATAACATCCAATGAAGAATAGCCGCTTCCGAAATCGTCCATCCATACCGGAAATCCCAGCTTCTGGAAGCGGTCGATCTGACCCTTCATATATTCGAAATTTTTACCTATAATGCTTTCGGTAATCTCTATAGTGATATGATTCCTGCTCACACCGGCTTCGTCAACACGCTTCCTTATCTCTTCAACCATATCGCAGCATTCGAAATCAGACCTCGAAAGATTAATAGACTGAGGTACGATTGAAAAACCATAGGATTTCATATACTTAATCTTTTTTATGACACGCTCAAGAATGTACAGATCAAGCTTATAAATGATCCTAGCCTCTTCAAGGTAAGGGATAAAATCCGCCGGTGATATGATTCCCATAACCGGATCCAGCCATCTTGCAAGTGCTTCTTCATCACACACTCTTCCGTTTATCGCCCTGACGATCGGCTGAAAATAAACCTGGATCCACTCCTTTTCCAATGCGCGGTCAAGATTGGAAATAATATATTGACGATAATTCTCCCTGTCACGCATCGCTTTGCTGAAGTAATTATATCCGGAGCCGTAAACATTACGCAGGTCATCACAGGCAAATTTCGCTCTGTCAATAGCAGAGCTTATATATACGGGTTCAATCCTTCTCAGATATATACCAACACAAATGGGAAGAGTATTTCCGTCATTTATATTCTGACATCTTTCAAACAGAGTCTGAATCCTTTCTTCAAGGTTATCTTCCTCTGTAGAAACTGCAAAATGATCCCCGCCTATACGGCAGCAGCACTTATCTCCGAAAATATTTGTCAGCTCTGTCGAAACCGCCTTCAGCAGATTATCGCCTTCAACAAAACCATAGGTGGAGTTAAAAAACTTCATTCCTCTGAGATTTATAAATAAAGCGGCAACATTACCGCCTGAGCTTTCAATTTCATCTTTTTTTTCTTCGGCAAGCTCGAAGAAATAGTTCATTTTTGGAAGTCCCGTGAGACTGTCATACTTATAGGAATTGATAATACTTTCCCGATGAAGCGCTTCATTTAATGCATTATTTAATTTAGTTTCGGATGCACTGAATTCATCGGTATAGGTACCTTCATCGGTAAACCAGATATACGCAAGGCGAACACCGTCTTCAATATAAATAGTCTGCCCCATGGCATGAACAATCATATATTCCGAACAATCCGCTGTTTGCGTACGATAGATAATTTCATATTTCCCGCCCTCCGATACAAAACGGCTGACAGCTTCATTCAGTCTGTTAACATCATCCGGATGTGTATATTTGTTTATATCGTTTTCAACATAATAATATGCATCATCCCTGTTACTGAAACCGAACAATTCACAAAAACCATCAGAAATCAAGACAGCTGTTACCCTGTCATCAACACTCTGATAAACTCCGAAAGGAATCTTCATTTTTTCCAGTATTGTCTGCTGTTCATTTGTAAAGCGGTATTTCTCCATCGCAGTTCCTCATCGAACAAATTCAAATGGTATTATAAAAGCATTGTAACATATGCCACAATGCTTTTCTACAATTATTATTTCAATTTTACTTCCTATATTCGATACAAAGCATAGTCAGATCATCAGACTGATCTGCACCGCCGACAAACTGCTCATTGGCTTTAAGAACATTTTCCAGAATCTTCTTAGGAGCCGCGCTCGCTTCGATATTAAGCGCCTCTTCCAAGCGCTCCATACCATAGAATTCATTTTTTTCGTTTCTTGCTTCCGGCACACCGTCGGTATAAACAAAAACAGCGTCTCCGGGCTCCATCAATATTTCATAATCACTATACTGCGCCTTTTTAACGGTTCCTAGCATTAAACAATGCTTATCACTGAGCTTTTTGAATGTTCCGTCTTTTCCTCGGACAAACGGATATTCATGCGCCGCATTTGAACATATCATCTTTCCGGAACTGATCTCCAATATACCCAGCCAGACAGTAACAAACATCATGGACGCATTATTTTTACATAACTGATCATTGACCGATTTAAGAATCTCTGAGGGTGTTCCTCCCTCCCCTACACGATAATTGATCAGATTTTTCGCTGACATCATAAACAGAGCTGCCGGAACGCCTTTGTCGGATACATCTGCGATAACAAGGCAAAGATGATCGTCATCAATAAGGAAAAAATCATAAAAATCGCCGCCGACTATCTTAGCGGGTTCCATGCAGGCATAAAGTTCAAATTCATCCCTGTCCGGAAAAGCCGGAAACTCTTTTGGAATGGCTGAGGTCTGTATATCCTTGGCCATTCTGAGTTCCGAATCGACTCTTTCTCTTGCTGCCGTTATACGGGTAATGTTTTCTGTATAGTCTACTATTCGATTCTGCATAGACTGAATTTCATGATACAGCTCGCCGATTTCATCATTTGACCTTATCGGAAGCTGAATAACATCATCCTTGGTAAGACTCTCGTCGCCTCCCGCAAAATCGGTTGCAGCTTTCGCCAGCATCTGAAGCGGCTTAGTGACCGACCTTCTCATCAGGAACATACTTATCACAATAGCAATAGCGAGCTCAACAAGAATGAATACGACACTTTCAAAAAAGAATTCATCTCGTTCAGCCATCACTTCATTCATATCCGTATCCGCACAGGCAAGCGCGATTGCTTCACCGGTATTATATTCCTCTATCGGCTCACATGCAGTGCATAACCATCCCCACTTTGAGTGATATACCGTAGGGAGCACTCTTTCGTTATCACCATATCCGGCAAATTCTTCAATAGGCGGCTCAACAGATCCAATATTAAACAAATTCTCATTCGGATCTACGAGATTGTAGGTAATACCGTTTTCCATATACTGATAGTATATATCAGCTTCATCAAAAAGCTCCATATTCCTTTCACATAAATTTACCATTTGCAGGTAATCACCATACAAAGAGTTGAACTGTACTATTTCCTCTTCTGAAAGCTGTTTTTCCGTTAAATCCTCCGGGTAATATGACGGGATAGCACCCATCCATTTGATTATGATCGTCTCATCATTTGCGGCAAGTGCTTCATCTCTGACCTTCCTAAACTCATCCGTGTTGATATTATCCCGCAGATAATTAATGTATGGCGTCGGAATAGCCGTTGCCGCCTCTGCCGCCCTCAAGGTCTGAGAAAAATAAAAATCATCAACCTTTTTACAATACACATAAAAGCTGGTGGCTTCAAACATAATAGAAAGCACCAGAATTATCACTGCTATCAGAATATACAGTTTTATTGAAAGTGACATATATCGTTTTTCTTTTTTCATAAATATCTTAATGCACAAAAAAGCTTAAAAGGCTGAAATTCGTAGGAAGTGGAATTGTAACCATGTAAACGGTAGCGATCACAAGCAGTACCGCCGAAACGATCATTACGACCATACGGTTCGGGAGCTTTTTGAATATTCCTACAATACCGAGTAAGAATAAAACAACGGAATAAAGAACCGATACAAGTCCGTAAGCGTCGCCGTTTGCATTATCCTTTTTTCCCTGCTCAAGTATTTTATCAGCTTCATCGATTGTTGCAAGCGCTTCCTTGTAGTAGGATTCTTCAAGGCCTTCCTTATCAAAGGGAGTCACACCTTCATCTAATGCCCAGTTAACAGCTTCTGCAAATTCATCCGTACAGTTATCCTCTATCAGGATCTGAATTTTCTCATCAATCAGTTTAACTGCTTCTTTATTACCGTTTGCTTCGGCAAGCTCTTTGTCAAACATATAATCATTGATGGTATTCCAAAGCAGAGTATCCTGCATGTAATTCTGAGCAGCCTCATTATACATCGAGTTTCCCATTGCGGATAAGTTATTGCTCTCAGTATAATTGGTTGCCTGGTTTCCACCGTGAAGCGAACTTATCCAGCTTGCCCACGCAGTAAGAATGGCTGTTACACCAAGCAGGATTGCAATTATCAGCTCAAGAGTACTTTCATTGATACCACTCTTTTTTTCACCTGCAGCACCTTGGGTTTCCGTTGTTACTTTTTCTGACATTTCTTTTCCCTCTCTTTTTTTCATACTTGGTAACTTTTCACTTGAAGTATCCGCAACTCATTTTTAGTAATACTCCTCGCAAAAATCACCTTCGATATTTTAATTGTTTTGATCATAATAATCAATTAAAAAAAAATAAACCTGCTATATTACTTTTATCGGAACCATCTTATTATTCTCATCCAACGGAATTACTGCTGATGTCATGCATAATACCGCGCCTTCCCCTACCTCTTCATTTAGCGAAGACAAAACAGAAAAGTTTTTCAACACATTTTTTCCGGGATCAGCACTCATCTTTATTTCCACATCCTTTGCTATATCTGCCAGGAGCTTGCTATCACATACAAGCTGAGGCATGCTGCCTCTCATTATCTTCTCAAAGATATCAGATATATTATCGTCCGATACTGTATTCTTTACTTTTGAAGGTAGAAACGGAATACTTTCCCTGCTCTCGATCTCCGCTCTGGAAAAAGAAAACATCGATAGTATCCCAACTTTTCCGGTCAATGACTCACTGACATTTTCATCATTCTTTCTCAGAATCGCCGCCCGGCAGTTGTTTTATACCATCCATATTTACCATGGACAGAGTCTTCATCTGCTTAACAGCAAGTTCTCTAAGCAACACTATCCTTTCAGGCATAGTTTTGCCCTGTCCGATCAGGATTGCATTATAGCTTTCCATGTTTGCCAGCACGAGAAGCTGATTAAGGTTGGCATCATCTC
>CACYCJ010000334.1 GCA_902772925.1 uncultured Lachnospiraceae bacterium | reverse complement strand
TTTCTTAAAGAATCCTATGATAACGGATTCCTTATGAAGACAGCAGAAAAATACGGAGTTCAGGCAGCACTCATAGAACAGAAATAGAAACAGGTAATTCTTATCATGGAACAGTTTTTAGATTTTTTTCAAAGTTTTTCTGATGAATATCAAATTTTTTTGGATCAATTACCTATTGTACTGAATTCTTTAAATGCCGGCTTTTTGCAGACATTGAAACTCTTTATGGTGACACTTTTGGGAGCAATACCTCTCGGAGTATTAATATGCATGGGTTCAAAAAGCACACATAAGTTTATAAGTTCGGTTACAAGGATTTTTATTTGGATCATAAGGGGAACTCCTCTTATGATTCAATTACTTATAATATACTATTTCCCCGGACTCGTTTTTCATAATCCGATATGGGGAGGTGACGAAACAGGAAGATTCTGGGCCTCTGCAGTTGCATTTATTATTAATTATGCCTGCTATTTTTCAGAGATATACAGAGGCGGTTTAATCAGTATCCCCAAGGGACAGGATGAAGCGGGACTTGTTCTCGGAATGACAAAGACACAGATACTTTTCAGAGTAAAGCTGCTTCAGATCGTAAAAAGAATACTTCCTCCTATGTCAAATGAAATCCTTACACTTGTAAAGGATACATCACTTGCGAGGATAATTTCATTACAGGAGGTAATATGGGCAGGACAGTCCTTCCTTAAAGGCTCACAGGGAATATCCGGAGCTGTCTGGCCTTTATTCTTTACTGCATTTTATTATTTGCTGTGTAACGGTGCATTATCTATATTTTTCAGAAAGATAGAAGGAAGAATGAAGCACTTTAACTAATCGTTTATATTTAAAAAATCAGTTGTGGAGATTTTAATGAGTCATATACTTGAGGTTTCTGATATTCATAAATGCTTTGGAGATGCAACCATCCTTAAGGGGATAGATTTTACTCTTGATAAAAGCGATGTTATGTCAATAATAGGTTCATCCGGAAGTGGAAAAACAACGCTTCTTAGATGCCTGAATTTTTTGGAGATTCCCGATAAGGGCACGATAAAGGTAAACGGTGATGTTATCTTTGATGCCGGCGACAATATGTATCATAAAGAGTCTGTAATAAGAAATAACAGAACTCATTTCGGACTCGTGTTTCAAAGCTTCAATCTTTTTCCTCAATATACGGCACTGGGAAATGTGACGCTTGCGAGAAAACTGCATATAAAGAGTGACCCGGAGCTTTCAAAGGACAGGAAAAAAGCCTATAAAATGATAGACGAGGAAGGCATGGAGCTACTCAGTAGCATGGGGCTTACAGGAAAAGAAGGATTATTCCCTGCTCAGCTTTCCGGAGGTCAGTGTCAGAGAGTTGCTATAGCAAGAGCGCTTGCCATGAAGCCGGATATACTTTGCTTCGATGAACCTACTTCTGCGCTCGATCCGGAGCTTACCGTTGAGGTTTTAAAGGTTATAAAAGATCTGGCAGAGAAAAAGGTGACGATGATAATAGTAACTCATGAGATGGATTTCGCGAGAGATGTGTCTGACAAAGTACTGTTTATGGATGATGGCGTGATACTTGAAAGCGGAACTCCGGAGCAGATATTCGATCATCCGAAAAACGAAAGGATAAAGCATTTTATCGGTAGTATAAAGAAGTAAAGTTTTTTTACATTTACGAAAGGAAATCGGAATATGAAAACACTTATTGTAATCGATATGCAGAATGATTTTATCGATGGAAGTCTCGGAACTGCTGAGGCAGAAGCTATAGTGGATAATGTAAAGAAAAAGATTGAAATGTATGAAGCTGCGGGAGATGAGGTTATCTTTACAAGAGATACACATCATGAGGATTATCTTGATACAAATGAAGGAAAGCATCTTCCTGTGGTTCATTGCATTGAGAATACCGACGGCTGGCAGATAAGTGATAAGCTTCATACAGAGGGACATCGAATTATCAATAAGCCCTCCTTCGGATATACTAAATGGAGCAGATATGATTTTGAAGAAGTTGAGATCGTGGGGCTATGCACAGATATATGCGTCGTGTCAAATGCACTTATATTAAAAGCACTGTTTCCCGACATCAAGATAAGTGTTGATGAGTCATGCTGTGCCGGTGTTACACCGGAAAGTCATGAAGCGGCACTGAAAACCATGTCAATGTGTCAGATAGAGATTATATGATAGTATTGCTGTATTTTTACAGCATAAATTATATTCCAAGTTTTCATGGAGGTTTTTTACATGATAAAGAACAAGAAGTATCCCCTTTACGAGGGCCTGACAAAAATCGATAATGTCAAGGATATGCTGAGAAAGAGAACCGAGGAGACTCCCGACAGTCCCGCATTATCCTATAATGCGGATGATGTTAAGGTTACCAAGACCTTCAGACAGGTTGAAGAGGAAGCGGTTGCACTCGGAACCTGGCTTATGAAGCAGGGACATAAGGGACAGAAGCATATTGCCATCATCGGAAACAATTCCTACAAATGGCTTCTTGCATTTTTTGCCATTGCCGAATCCGGAAATGTGGCTGTACCCGTTGACAAGGATCTTTCGCCTGAAGAGGTTATGAGAAATCTTAAGATGGCTGACTGCACAGCAGTTTTCGTGGAAGATGCTCTCAGCGAGAAGGTAAAGTCTTTTAAGCAGAAAAATGTGATCCTTTTGTCAGAGCTTGACAGCCTGATCGAGCAGGGCAGGACTCTTATCAATAATGGTGATAAGAGCTGTCTTTCGGTTGAAGTAAAGGATGAGGATGTATGCTGTATGGTATTTACATCAGGTACATCAGGTGTAAATAAATGCGTTGTTCTTACTAACAGTAATATGGCTGCAGAGATTAATTATACCAGCATGCTGTTTGCACCGGACGGCTCTACCGTTGCCGTGCTTCCCTTCCATCATGCCTTCGGTCTCGTTGTAGGTATCTTCATGGTTTACTATTATGGAAAAGAAACCTTTATCAATAAAAATCTGAGTACTGTCTCAAAGTCTCTTGTTAATCAGAAGCCTCAGACAATGTTCCTGGTTCCCGTATTTGTAGAGGCTTTTCATAAACAGATTTGGAGAGAGGCAAAGAAACAGAATTCCGACATTAAGCTCAAGGCAGCAATGAAGGCCAGCAACGCGCTTCTGAAATCGGGAATCGATATGAGAAAGAAATTCTTTAATTCCATTCTCACTCCCTTCGGAGGAAATCTTGAATTTATAATCTGCGGCGGAGCTGCACTCGATCCGTTTTATGTGAAGGAGTTCAGATCATGGGGTATTGAGATACTTAACGGCTATGGAATGACCGAATGCTCACCCTGTATTTCCGTAAACAGAAATCATCATCATAAGGATGGTACCGTAGGACTTCTTGAACCTAATGTAGAGGTAAAGATAGCTCATGATGAGGAGGTGCTTGTAAGAGGACCCGTTGTAATGAGAGAGTATTATAAAAATCCCGAAGCAACAGCAGAAGCTATTACTGACGGATGGTATCATACAGGTGATCTGGGCTTTGTTGATGATGAAGGCTTCCTTACTCTTACCGGAAGAAAGAAGAATCTTATCATACTCAGTACAGGCGAAAACATCTCTCCCGAAGAGCTTGAGATAGAGATAATCAGAGATAAGGCAGTCTGTGAAGTTCTGGTTTATGAAGAAAATAAAAAGATCATTGCCGGAATTTATCCTGAGGAAGGCTTCAGAGGAAATAAGGAATACTTTGATAAGCTCATAAAGAAGATCAACTTCCCCAGACCCGCTTATAAGCATATAAACGAGGTTCGTCTTCGCGATACTGAATTTATAAAGAACTCAACCAAAAAGATACTCAGAAACAATAAGGATAACTATAAGTAAAACCAAAAAAGTGGGAGTAGTCCCACTTTTTTGTTGATACATATAAAGGGTAATAAAAATGATGGATAAGCTTTTGGAATTATTTATAAAAAACCATAATAATATATCCGATCCCTCTGTACGAGCATCCTATGGTCTGTTTTCCGGATTTTTCGGGATAGTCTGCAATACATTTCTTGCGGCGGTAAAGATAGTCCTCGGACTTCTGTCGGGATCGATATCCATAGCGGCCGATGCCACCAACAATCTTTCGGATTCCCTCTCGTCTATAATAACCATTGTCGGCTTCAAGCTTTCCGTAAAGCCGGCTGACAGAGAACACCCTTACGGTCACGGAAGGATTGAATATATAGCTGGTTTTCTCGTTTCGATTTCCGTTATAGTTGTTGCAATCGAGCTTTTAAAGGAATCGGTCACTGCTATCATAAAGGGGCGAGAAATCGAGATAAGTGTTCTGACTATTGCGATACTTGTTATATCAATAATCATCAAATGTATGATGGGGCTATTTTACAGATATATGTCGAAAAAGATCAATTCTGCTGCACTAAAGGCGGTAGCTGCAGACAGCTTCAATGACTGCCTGACAACCGGCGTATCTCTCATTTCTTCCGTTTTGATATATGCATTTAATATAAATATTGACGGATATGCGGGTGCGGTTGTTTCTATTGTCGTTATGATATCGGGACTTCAATCTGCAAAAGAGATAATAGATTCGCTTCTCGGGGAAAAACCACCCGAGGATCTGGAGGAGAAGATCAAGAAAACTGCCTCGGAAAACATAAATGTTCTCGGGGTTCACGATCTGAAGATACATGCTTACGGACCGAATATGCGGGTTGCTTCGTTACATGTTGAAATACCCTATAATCTGGATCTTATTTCTGCACATGATATAATCGACGGTATCGAAAAAGAAATAGTAACAAAAGGATATGTGAACGATATAACCATACATATCGATCCTGTCATAACGGATGATGAGGAATTTCTTGAGCTTAAGAGCTTTACGGAGGGTGTGATAAAGGAGATAGATCAGGGTATAAGTCTTCATGATTTCAGATTGCTTCATTCTGCTTCAAAGTCAAGAGTATCATTTGATATTGTCGTACCGTACGAATTTGATATGCCCGAGGAAGAGCTTAAGAAAAAAATCAGCAAAAAACTCTGTGAACATAAAAGCGGCTGTATATGCAGTATAACTGTTGATAAGGAGTGAAACGGGGAATACAGGCTTTAGTTTGGGGTTGATATTTGAGGAGTTTTAATATAAACTGATTTTAACTGTTGTTATTCAGTTACACTTAATATTTTAATAGAAAAGGGAATAAGTAATATGGGCGGATTTTTTGCGACTGCTAACAAGAATGACTGTGTTTTCGATCTGTTTTTCGGAATAGATTATCATTCTCATCTGGGAACGAGAAGAGGTGGAATGGTTGTACACGGAAAGAATGGATTTAACAGATCGATTCATAATATTGAGAATGCTCCTTTCAGGACCAAGTTCGAAAAAGAACTTACATCGATGTCCGGCAATCTCGGCATAGGGTGCATTTCGGATTATGAGCCTCAGCCGCTTATGGTAAGATCACATCATGGTACATATGCCATTACTACCGTAGGTAAGATAAATAATAAGGACGAGATAATTGACGAGCTGTTTAATAACGGTAAGACACATTTCCTTGAAATGAGCGGCGGCGAGATAAATGCGACTGAGCTTGTGGCAGCTATAATCGATCAGTCCGACAATCTGGTCGAGGGTATTAAAAAAGCACAGGAGATAATAGACGGATCCATGTCTATGCTGCTGCTTACGCCGAAGGGTATATACGCGGCAAGAGACAGACTGGGAAGAACTCCGGTGATACTCGGAAGAAAGAGTGAAGGCTACTGTGTGACATTCGAATCCTTCGCGGCTATTAAGCTGGGCTATGAAATATTCAGAGAACTGGGGCCGGGGGAAATTGATGTTATAACTCCCGAGGATGCAGTCGTACTTTCCAAACCGGGTTCGAAAATGAGAATATGCACATTCCTCTGGGTTTATTACGGATATCCTTCATCAGTTTATGAGGGAGTTCCTGTAGAAACGATGAGAAATAACTGCGGAAGGCTCATTGCCAAAAGAGATGCAGGAAAAAATGATGGTATAGATAATGTATGCCCTGTTCCGGATTCCGGAACGGCTCATGCAATCGGATATGCGAATGAATCGGGAATACCTTTTGCAAGACCTTTTGTAAAATACACACCGACCTGGCCGAGATCCTTTATGCCGACGATCCAGTCAAAGAGGAATCTGATCGCCAAAATGAAGCTGGTGCCGATTCATGAGCTTATCGATGGAAGAAGCCTTCTTATGATAGATGATTCTATCGTAAGAGGAACGCAGCTTCGTGAGACTGCCGAATTCCTTTATGAAAGAGGGGCAAAGGAAGTGCATATCAGACCTGCGTGTCCTCCTCTTATGTTCGGATGTAAATATGTCAATTTCTCAAGATCGACTTCAGAGATGGAACTTATTACAAGACAGGTTATAAGTGAAGAGGAGGGGGAGAATATTGAGAGAACTGTCCTTGATGATTATGTAAATCCTGACTCGGACAGATATCATCTTATGCTGGACAGGATATGTGAGAAGCTCGGATTCACATCGCTCAGCTTTAACAGGCTGGATGATATGATAGAAGCTGTCGGAATCGACAAAGAGAAGCTGTGTACTTATTGTTGGGATGGAAGGGAGTAAATAAGGTATGGCAAAACTATATATTAAGGCAAATGATCTTGTGGAGAAGGATTCATTTGAAGTTTATAACGAAAGCGGAAAAGCTGTTTATTATACAAAGGATGATTTCCTTGCTACGGGTCACAGGATAAAGATATTCCTAAGTGATACCATTCAGGAGGTTGCATACGTACAGGAGAAGTCCGGAAGGATCGGTAACAGATTCGAATTCTGTGCCAGGGGTGATGTTTTCGGTACAATCTATAAGGATTCGAGATTCAATCGAAATGAATATATAATAGATTTTGACGACTGGGTTCATGTTCCCACCGGAGACGGCGAGTGGAATTACAGAGTTATGAAGGGCGCTCTTCGTATCATGGAGGTAAAGCAGATGCCTTACCTGATTCCCGGAAAAGCACTTAACATTACCGATACAAATATCATAAATGTAGACGGTGAATCCGGAACACTGATTGCGCTTGCTTTTGCACTCGCTGTTTTTGCATGTAATAAATATGATTATTGATCATGTGATTTTCGTTTGTTAACGGATAATTATTGATGAATTAATTTACGGGGAAGTATAAAAAATGATTCTTATAGACACTCAAAAGGCGGAGTTTAACAAACTCTCTGAAGTAAAGATATTTGATAAAAGCGAGACAGTCGTAAAACCTAACGGAAACCTTCTTGTCATCGGTCTTGGCGGTGAGGGTTCAAAGACTGTTCTAAAACTTAAGGGGATGCTTCAAAATGAAATCGATCCTGACGATAATATTGAATTTATCATGATCGATTCATGTATACCCGAAATGGAAAAGACCATTGAGGACAGCAAGGAAGGTCTCGGCTTCAATGCTACAGAGGTTTTCAGTATTTACAGACCGAATCTTGAAAAAATTCTGGTAGATGAAGCTTCAAGAAAGGATACTCTTGAAAGTCTTGCTAAGTGGATGTCACCCGAAATTCCCGCGGAAATGATAGGGATAAGAGGCGCAAAAGGAAATCGTCAGATCGGTCGTCTGATGTTTTCAAATGCATATGAAGAAATGAGGGTGCTGCTTTTTGAAAAGCTTACCATGATGTATAGAAAATCCGGGGGAAGAAAACTTGATGTCATTATCGTTTCCTGTACCGGAGGCGGAACCGGCAGCGGCATTATTTCCGATCTTGCCTACAACATCCGCGGATATGCAAGAAGTCAGAAAATGAACAGCTTCAGACTCGGAGCGGTTCTTATGACACCGGATATGATCTTCGGTGAAGAGGAAATAAATGCCGAAAAAAGAGAAAAGCTTCTGGCAAATTCATATGCCTGCCTTAAAGAAATATCCGAACAGATGAATATCGAAAAGGGCGATACTCCTTATGTTTTTGAATGTAAGGAGAGAAGTTTTACAATTAAAGAAAATATATTTGACAGTGCTATTCTGATAACAGGTCGTAAAGGTCAGGATAAGACTTATATTCCTTCGAGAGTTATTCACAGTGATGTGGCTTACTTTATGTATAAGCTTACATCTCCGAAATACATCGGCGGGGAAGAATTCGGAGGAGGTCATAATCTTCTTCGTGACATTTTCTTCAGAAAGAATGAAAAAGAAGCTTTTAAGATTATGACAGAAACTGATTATAAGATTCCCATAAAGGAAATCGAAAATATCAGTGAATATGAAGTTTTTCAAGAGGTATTTCAGAAGTTTAAAGCTTCACCGCTTCAGGAACCCGGTGTTAAAGAAAAGATAAGCAGCTGTTTCTCAGAGCTCAGAGAATTTGTCAGCGGAAAACCCGGAGATGAGATTAACCTTCAGATAAACGGACTGGTTAATATCGCATTGGTTGAAAAGCCTGTATATAGAGATATCAAAAAAGGCAGAGATACGATAAGAGAGTCAATCGGCCGTGATCTCGGAAATATGCGAAAGAATATAAACGGTATTTCCAAAAATGTTGAGACAAAGCTGTGGCGTAAGATAGAGGATCTCGTAAACTTCATTACGGAAGAATATGGCCCTATGGGTGTATTGTATGTTATCGGCGCAAAAGAGTATATTGATACTGCCGACGATATGGGTCTTATTAAGGAAGTGAAGGCAATAAAAGAGATTTCCGCAGGTTATACTCCCAGCTCGGAATATACGAGAATTATCGAGTCTATTAAGCAGATGGTCGCTAAGAAGCTGTTTGCATTTCCTAAGGCAAAGCGAGAAACCGAAAACGGATATTATGATGCTTGTATAAAAGAAGCTCTTTCAACTGAAAGAACCATTCTCATGGAAGGCTTTGAGGATAGTGATCTCTATGATGATACAATCAGGTGGCTGAGACAGGTTGCAGAAAGAATATCAGATATCTTTGTTCCTTTTTCAAAGGATCTTGAGGAATCGATTGAGGATCTTTCAAATGACAGTAAAAGGATACTCAGCTATATGCTCAGGGATTCGAGACAGAGCCACCTTCTTCCCTCGGATTATGTTACTGCAGACAGACTTGAGGATTTTCGTAAGGCTCTTGTAAGGCTTTATAATGACAATAAGGTAAATATAGAGAACGAGAGACCTATTGAAGTAAAAGAGCATATGGAAAGGGCGTACAAGAACCTTTTTGCCGGTCTTGGTGTATATTCTGCAGAAAAGTTCCTTTATATGTCCTTTACGGAGGGTGAGACAACTCTTCAGGAAATGAATGCTCTGTTTGTTCAGAATTCAAATGAGAAGAGAGACGCGGCTCTCAGAAAAGCGGCTGAATCCTTTGTTAAAGGATCGAGAGAAAAGATAAGCAGAAAGAAGCTTACGATCATTAAAGAGGGTGAAGTTTATAAATATAAGCGCAGAAAATATATATCGCTTCCCGATGCTATGCCGCATTTCAGTACCGTAGTTACTCAGATACTTACCTCGGAGCCTTACAATGAAAAGGCTAATTCCATTGCTGTCAATCCGGGAGATATCTCCATTACCGAGGATGATATCATTTCGGAGATACCTTTCAGTATATTGCTAAGCTACGAAGAAATGAGAAGACATTACGAGGATCTTAAGATAACGGAGATACTGGATACGGATTCGAGACCTAAAGAATAAAACAGTTAAAGAAACAGTTTGATCCTGCCGGACAGTAATTCCGGCAGGATTTTGCTGTGTGAACAGGTGAAGGAAATGAGATTTGTTATTCAAAGAGTATTAAATGCTTCGGTTAAAACCGAGGATGGTATTATAGGAAAGATTGATAAGGGCTTTATGGTCCTTATCGGGGTTTCAAAGGATGATGATGAGGAGACAGCGGATAAGCTTGTCAGAAAGCTGATAGGACTCAGGATTTTCGCAGATTCTGAGGGAAAGACAAATCTTTCTCTTAAGGATGTTGGAGGCCAGCTTCTTCTTGTATCACAGTTTACGCTTTATGCCGATTGCAAAAAAGGTAACCGTCCTTCCTTTATAAATGCCGGAGAGCCCGGCAGAGCAAATGAGCTTTACGAATATATCGTAAAGGAATGTAAGAAAGAGATAGAGGTGGTCGAAACCGGCAGCTTCGGAGCGCATATGGTCGTCGATATCTGTAATGACGGTCCTTTTACAATAATATTCGACAGCAGGGACATGTAATGTTTGATACAAAACATATCATATTAATATGTTTACATTATTATGATACTATGATTTATAGCATATACTGTTAGGCTATATTTACAAGTACTGGCAAAACATTGCGGAGATTTTGTCATTTTGCAGAAATATGGGTTATAGAATTATCCAAAGTACGAGACTGTTTGACCCGAAGGG
>CACYCJ010000333.1 GCA_902772925.1 uncultured Lachnospiraceae bacterium | reverse complement strand
TTCGTATTCTGTATCACCTGTTCCTTTATAGGTGATGCTGTCCTCGCTTACAGCAAGATTTGTTACAGCATTGAATTTTTCAATTCCGGAAAGTGTAGCTGCCGCTTCTTTACCATCTCCGTATTTAGCATGCTCCGGCGCATTTATGGTAAGGGTTATGCTGTTTTCGGAAAGGAAGCAGTCCTCTTCCTGACAATTTGCAAAAATAGTATCATCATCACTTACGGTCTTACCTAAAGTGAATTCAAAATTATGCTCATGCTCTGCATCAGGCCTGTAGATGAAAAGCTGTATGGGATTCTGGCTGGTAGGAAGGAAATACCTGAATCTATTCTGGTTATTAGTCTTATTAAACCTGAGGTATCTGTCGCTTCCTGTAGAAATTGCCTTTAAGAGTGCATTTCCATCTGAGCCGATACTTATCTCATTTCTGTAAGAGGTGCCTTGGTAAAGTCCGTTACTGTTACCGGAGTTACCGATGTTGTAACCCTTCGATACACTTGTTACGGTTCCGTCTGCGGGACTGATCGTAAATGCAGCGTTGTGCACTTCTTCACTTGCTATGATCTGATTATCTGAATAGTCTTCATCGTCGATTACATAAATGTTATTCGTATCATCAATAATATCTAAAGATCCGTTAAGAACATTCTTGCCGGATACAATCAGATATCTTGCACCGTCGATCAGATCATCCTCTGAGGATACCCGCACATACTTATATCCCTCATCCGGTTCTTCATCCATATAATAATTCGGATCGATAACCTGATCTTCATCTTTCAGATGATTACTCAAATGCGCCGCCGTTGCCATTATAAGATTGGCATTATAGTCAATGGCAGGTTCATTACACTGAAAGTCATCCGCAAAATCCCTATACTTTCCTGATGCATCAGGGCCTCCGGCAAGAGCGCCTAAAAGAAAATGTTCCGGCGGAACAGTTCCTTGTGCAAGAGCCGCTTTGTCATATCCAGTTGCAGCCCTGTGATGAGGATATACAAACGCGAAATCATTATAACCTAAAACAAAGCACTGCTTCTGGGGATTATTTCCGAGGATGAATTTCATCTGTCCTTCCGTATCAGCTTTATATTTGGAAGAGTTTGTCATCCTGTCATACATCAGACCCATATACTGAATTCCTGTATTAAATCTGAGCGAACCCCAGTTAAGGAGCAGCCAGATACCGCAGTTGGCATAACTGTATCCCAAAGAAGCCACTGAGTTAACTGCGCCTGTATCATTTGCATGATAAAGCAGAAGGGGAGCCACATTGTCCCAGCAGGGAGCCCAATAAACATTTTTTGCTTTTTCGGTATTTCTATATTTCTGATATTCGGTATTATAGGTTTCTTCACCTGTTGCTTTATATAACAGTATTGCCGCAAGACAATAATCATCCTGCCAGCCATCATTACTCTCCCATCCGGCAGAACGATAGAAATCGGCACCTGCGCTCATATTAGGAGCCTTCGGATTGTTTTTTGCAAATTCAAAAAGCTTCCGGGCAGATATAAGACTGTCTTCATCTTCAAAATTCATATAATGAAGTGTAAGAGCAGCCGCAACAAGAGATACTATATCAGTAGACGGATCCTCATCTGTTGCAGGATTACCATCATCGGCTTTAGCAAAGAAAATTCCGCCTCGTTGTTCTTTAGGCTGTTCCTCCGGAGAACCCCAGTAGTCATGGTCGAGTCCGCCTTCTCCGACGTTAGTCACGAAGGCTTCAACATTCTCATCGGCATCCAGCACCATACATCTTTCAAAATAATCGACAAACCTGTTTACTATGGTCTCAAAATGCCCCACCTGTGATGCAGCCTCATAAGCAGCCCTATCTGTGTAAAAACTGTTTTCGAGTGCAAATGCCGCGTAAGCCTGCGGAAGTCCGAATTTCGGATGATCTCCTGAATCATGGTATCCACCGGTAGCATCTACATTTACCACTTTCCCATCTTTTCTTGTGTAAGTAGTTATATCATAAGTATGGCAGTCGCCTCTCCAATCAAACAGACTATCCTGTTCAACTTTGCCGCCGCACATATTTGCATCGTACATATACAATGCATACTGCAAAAGCTTTGCGTAATTATACTCGATATCTTCATAGCCATAGTCCTTTATCTCACCGGCTATATTGATGTACTGACCACCCTCTGACTTAGCCGCAACTTTTCCCGTTGAAAATGTCGAGACTACCAGAACGGCACATAAAAACAATGCTAAAAACTTCCTAAACAACTTTTTTCCTCCTCTTAATTGAATCCTCGCTCGCTCGGACCGGCGATTTCATCAACTTCGTTGATGAAATCACCGTCCAAACCAAGCAACACCTTCGTCTTTCCAGCCGGCTTTTACCAGATTGTTAACCTCACCCTTGCTCATGGTGAAGTGGTGTGATCCGGTGGTTGCGTTCGGGTTATAGACCCTGTAGATCGGTACTGTCTTCGCGTCATCCGAGTACCAGCCGATTCCCTCGTACTTCCAGCCCGCCGCAACAAGGCTGTCCTTCTCGGCACTGCTTATGGTATAGTGATGATCTCCGGCATTGGCATTATATACTCTGTAGACCGGGGTTCTTGATAACTCGGGTGCACGCCATGCTACACCTTCATATTTCCAGCCTGCATCTATAAGATTATTTCTCTCCGTGCTTGATGCCGTATAGAAATGTTCTCCGCTGTTGGGGTTGTACATTCTGTACATATCAACTATCTTAACCCACTTTGCATAAAGAGTTATATTTTTCTTTACGGGCGTATTGAATTTGTACTCATTGGTACATTTTTTATCGGTATACCAGCCGTATAATATAAATCCTTTTACCACAGGATCCTCAGGTCTTACAGCCTTCTTTCCTTCGGTAACCTTCTGTGGCTCCGGATTCTTTCCGTGCCCGTTTGCATTAAATGTTACTGTATATTCCGCTTCGGTTACGGTTACATTTATATCCTTAGTTGTAGAATTGTAATTCGGAAGCTCTCCTGCAGTGATCGTTATCACAGCCTTGCCCTTCTTAAAGCCGGTTACGATTCCGTCCTCATCCACCTTGACTGCATCTCCGCTCTTTACCTTGTAAGAAAGAATTCCGCCACCTGATGCTCTCGCATCTATATCCGCCTTTTCGCCCTTCTTAAGAGTAATATCCCGGGCACTGATGGTCTGATCAGCTTTTTTTATCATGAAAAACATAGTTTCTTTGCCTTCATAATACTTCCCCTTAAGGATAACCTTAACCTCGGCTACACCGGCGTTGACATTATCGTAATACTCTACCGTATAACAATCGTCGGATAATTCCTCTTCGTCATTAGCGACAACAACTTCCGGCTCGTACGCTTTGCCCGTATATGTATAGGTTTTTTTATCTTTAATATAAATATTGTTTACCTTTAGCAGAGGCGCTATAGTCTCTTTCTTTCCGCACACGCTGCATTCCCGGTAAATATAACCATCTTCCCTGGGCGTTGCCTTTTTAGCTTTTTCAACCCAATTATGCTCAGCACATTCAAATACCGGACAGATTGCACCATACTTTTCGGGCGTAACCGAAAACTTGGTTTCCGTACTCAGAAGTGTATCCGGATCACTCAAATCCTTAGGTATAATAGAAGTAGTAAACACTCCTTCGCTATATATATACCTGATTTTACCTTCATACCATCCCAAAAACTTAAAGCCTTCATCCGGAAATACTTCAAGCTGAACTTCGGTCACATCGTAAATGCTCATTATCGTCCAGCCATAAAAAGGTTCGAATTCCTGCTCATCACTTTTAACTGAAAACTTTCCGCCGGAGGATTCCTCCTCGATTGAAGCATTGTAGGAATTTAGGCCTAAATAAATCGTCCACTTTGCGTAGAGGGTTATATCTTCCGTGACGGGATTATTAAAATTGTAAGAGTATTGAAGTGTTTCATCGAACCAGTCATAAAATGAAGCACCTTCCCTGGTCGGATCATCCGGCTCTGTTGCTTTCCCTCCGGGTTTTACATACTGCGGATCTATGGCGCTTCCGCCACGGCTGTCGAAAGTCACTTTATGCATTTTGATAACATTGAATTCAACCGGATCGATGGAACCTGTATAATGTAATGA
>CACYCJ010000332.1 GCA_902772925.1 uncultured Lachnospiraceae bacterium | reverse complement strand
GGATTTGCCAAAACTTTCTACCTTCTTTCTTGAATTATTTTGTAAAAGATGATAGTATAATATCATTACTATGCCCAAATGGGCAAGCGGACTTTTTTGAGGAAAGAAAAATGGTCAAATTTATCAAGATACTCATCCTTATTACGGCATGCTTTTTCCTCGGCCTTATATCGGTTGACAGATATAAGGAATACCGTAAAGCGTATGAAAAGGAATATTCCGATATGTCATCTTCGCCGGGGCAGGATGTTGAGGTTACGATACCTAAGGGCGCCTCAGCCAGAAAGATTGCGAAGATACTTAAGGTTAACGGTCTCATTAAGTATGAGAATGCTTTTATTGACAGATTGCAGGATTCAGAATACAGAGGCAGTCTTAACAGCGGAACATTTACTTTGAATACGGGCATGAATACCCTCCAGATGATGGAGATTATGGCCGTAAAACAGGAAGAGGAATCTGAAGTAGAAACTATACAGCTTGTAGTGCCTGAGGGATTTACAGTGGATCAGATAGCTGCAAGGTGCGAAAAAAATGGTATTTGTAAAGCAAGTGAATTCAGAAATGCAGTAAAATCAGTAACAAGGTCGGATTATGAATTCTTGTCCGATGTTACATTTTCTGCAGATGTCAAGTATAAGCTGGAAGGGTTTCTGTTTCCGGCTACTTATAATGTCCCGGTAACGATGAAACCGTCCGAGCTGGTTGATTACATGGTTAAGACCTTTGAAGGTTATTATAATGAAGAGCTTCAGAGTAAGGCGGTCGAAAGAGGACTTTCAACTTATCAGGTTGTTACTATGGCATCGGTGATAGAGCGTGAATGTAAGCTTGAGGTGGAACGACCGAAGTTTGCGAGGCTTTATTACAATCGTATTGATCAGCAGATGCCTTTTGAGTCGATACCGACTATTTTGTATGTATCTACAGACGGACTTTACGACAATATAAATGTGACCGACAGCGATAAAGAAAAAAATAATGACTACAATACATTTAAAAAAGCGGGACTGCCCTGCGGTCCTATATGTAATCCGGGTATTGCATGTATAAAGGCTGTGCTTAATCCGGATGAGGGAACTTATCTTTATTATAAGCTTGATGCTTCCGAAACACATGTATTCTCCGATACACCCTTTGAAGGTGATGAAGAGGGCGGCGATGAGAATGCGGATGATTCCGGGGTTTAAAGCAAAATGACCTGAAGAATGACATATATAAAGACTGAACAATTACTACATAAGCAGCTATATAATTATAGGAGGTTATACTCATGAGGAGTTTTGATTTCAGAGCAAAAAATATCGGCAGAGAAAGGTATCTCACTTATATAATGGGTGAAGGAAGTGAGATGGATGAGGATACACTCGATTATTGCGAAGAAAATGATGTGCAGGACCTTATCAAGATCATTTACGAAGAAGATGATGATTATGATTATCTGACCTATGATGTTACAGGCAGAACCTCTCTCGAAAAATATACCCAGAATGTCATCAAGAAGGAAAAGGTTCTGAAGATAATCAGAAATATATGCTTAAGTCTTATAAGCTTTAAAGAGCAGACTATACATCTGTCGTATATTTTGCTTAATAAGAGCTTTATCTATATCGATGCCGAAACATTAAAGCTTGATTTTATATGTCTTCCCGTTGAAAGTGAAGCTGCGGTAATGAAGGAATTCAAGAATTTTGTGAGATTCTTCCTCGCAAGCCTCAAATATGATGTTAATGAGGATCTTTCATATGTGGGAATGCTCATTGCGTTTATCAACGGCGATCAGTTCAATCTTCGAGGACTTATAGGTCTTACGGAAGCATTGATGTCAGATTCGGATATAAGCTTTGATGAAGCTTCGACAGACATCTCGACAGAGGATGGTTCCGAGGTTGTTGATACGGCGGTTGAGACAGCAACAGAAGAGAAGAAAGGCTTCTCGGATTACATGGATAATCTTGGCGGAGCAGATGAGAAGCTTCCCGAGATAGGTGATGACGCGGAAGAAGAGCCCGAGGAAGAGGCTGAACCGGTTAAGCTTGATGAGTCGGATTCTGCTCTTGAGGATGAGATTTCGGCAACTTTCGAGAGCCTTACAGGTATGCTTACATCCGGCCAGAGCACATTCAAGGATAAGTCTTCGGAAGAAATGGGACTTACCCCTCTTGCTCAGAAAGAACCCGAAGAGCCGCTTGAGGAGCTTGAGGATGAAGAAGCTCCTTCGGAAGAGGAAATCGCAGACAGGATCAGAAATCTTGTTAACGGCAAGCATAAGATGGCTATGAAGGACCCCGAGCCTATCACCCAGGAAGAATTGGATGAAGATATTCCCAATAGAGATATCGTTAAGACAAGTAATATAAAGGTTAACAGAGCATCACTTATCCAGAATGCTCAGGACATGGAAGATAAGCAGGATAAGGAAGACGGACTTACGGAAAGGCTTGACGGTGATATAACAGAGCTGTCAACAATCTCGAAGAATTCCGAGAAGAACAAAGCCGCAAAGACCAGCGCTCCCGTTATAGATACCTCTGCATCAGAAGAGGGAAGAACACCCAGACCTGCATTAAATATCAAGATCAATCCTTATATTATCAGAGTTGATAATGAAGAGAAGATCATCATCAATAAGGCAGTCTTCAAGCTTGGAAAGGCAAGCCGAGGCGTTGACTATCATATCAGCGGAAACGGTGCAATAAGCAGACAGCATGCTATCATTACCAAGAAGGATGACGGCTATTATCTGAAGGACAATAAGTCAACGAATCATACTTATATAAATGACAGACAGCTTGAGGACGGAGAAGAAGTTCTTCTTAAGAACAACGCTAAATTCAGACTCGGTGATGAGACATTCGTATTTAAGATCGGTTAATGTATTAGGTAAAAGGAGAGGGTATGATGAATGTGGAGATTTCAGTAAATAATGGGTTTATAAGCTATAGCTACAGACTTGCACCGTCGGAAATGATCGATGAAAGAGCTGTGGAAATGATAAGGAAGAATAATTTAAAAACTATACTTCCATTCGATGTCCGTGAGAACGGAAGAGTTGTTACGGGAGATTTTCCCGAGCTTCCCACTCTCAGGAGCTTTTTGAAGAATGAAATCGAAAAGCAGGACATGCTTGATCTGTTAAAGAAGCTTGCTGAAGCTGTAAATATCGGACCGAAAGGTATACCCGTATCCGCCATCATTAAGGATATAGATCATATATATGTTAATCCCGACAACAAAGAGGTTTCATGCATGGCAGTTCCCGTAAAGAAGGACAGGATAGATCTTTCCGAGTTCTCTGCTTTATTTAGGGATGTACTTGCAAATGCGGTATACAGTGCCGGTGATAAGGATAATTATGTTGCAAGACTGATAACATGCACGAATGAATATGATTTTTCAACAGACAATTTTGTTTCGCTTGTTAATACGATTCTTTACGAGATGCCTCCTATGCAGGCACCTGCAATGAGCAACAATGTTAAAGTCAATAAAATGGATGTGCTCAGAGAAAGAGCAAGAAGTCAGGGAGTTCCTTATGGAATGCCACCTCAGGGAGCACCTTACGGAATGCCGCCTCAGGGAATGGGTCCCGGACCACAGGGAATGCCGCCTCAGGGAGCACCTTACGGAATG
>CACYCJ010000331.1 GCA_902772925.1 uncultured Lachnospiraceae bacterium | reverse complement strand
TTTTATCATCTCAACGGTTTCTCTCGTATCACGCTGATGCTTTATTCCTGTTTTAAGCTCAGTGAATATCCATGGATTACCTCTCGCAGCGCGGCCGACCATTACGCTGTCACAGCCGGTTTCAGCTTTCATACGGAGCATATCTTCATATGTGGTAATGTCCCCATTTCCGATAACCGGAATCGAAACACTCTCCTTTACTTTTTTGATGATACTCCAATCCGCATGTCCTGAGTAAAACTCTTCTCTCGTCCTTGCATGTACAGCTATGGCGTCCGCCCCGTTTTCCTCAAGTACCTTTGCAAATTCAGCAGCATTGCGAGAATCCTTTGAAAAGCCCGCTCTTATCTTTACAGTAAGTGGAATGTTGATTACTTCTTTAATGCTTTTTACTATCTCACCAGCAAGCATAGGGTTTTTCATAAGCGCGGAGCCCTCACCGTTATTAACTATCTTGGGAACGGGGCAGCCCATATTAAGGTCAATAAAATCAAACCTTCCCCTGTCAGCAAGCTTCTTTGCCTGCTCCGCCATGATCCTCGGCTCGGATCCGAAAAGCTGAACTCCCACAGGCTTCTCATTTTCATCCGTAAGCAGAAGCAGGTCCGCCCTGTCTTCATTGTACATAAGCCCCTTGGCGCTGACCATTTCGGTAATGACTATATCAGCCCCCGCTTCCTTGCAGAGAAGACGAAATGGCAGGTCTGTTACCCCTGCCATTGGTGCGAGTATTATCTTGTCAATAAAATCATTTCTTTCCATTAGAAATATCAACCCTGTTTATCGTAAATGATTCGGAGTCCGTGTAGCGTAAGCTCGGGATTATATACATTGATAATGTCCGTTGCTTCGGATATCAGCTTTCCGAGACCTCCCGTTGCAACAACCTTTATATCACCGAGTCCCGACTCTTCCTTCAGTTTTTTGATAATATATTCCGTCTGTCCGATATAACCGTAATAGATACCGGCCTGCATACTTGATACCGTATCTCTTCCGAGTATGGTATCAACCTTTCTTATCTCAACCTCGGGAAGCTTTGCCGTTCCCTTCCATAGCGCATTTGCCGAAAGCCTGATACCCGGAGCAGTAACGCCCGCATAAAAGGTTCCGTCCTCAAGCACCAGATCGTGAGTCGTTGCCGTTCCGAAATCAACCACGATCACCGGTCCGCCGTACATTTCATATGCCGCAACCGCATCCACAAGTCTGTCGGCACCAAGCTCCTTGGGATTGGGGATTGAAATCCTTATTCCCGTTTTAATTCCGGGTCCTACGATCAGCGGCTGCACATCAAACATCTTGATTATACCGCTTACAAGAGAATGCATTATATCCGGAACAACGGATGAAATGGCAACTCTGTCTATATCCTCTCTTTTATAACCGTTGAACAGCAGCCAGTCACACAAGAATACACCATATTCATCTGATGTTCTCTCGGTCTTGGTTGTCATTCTGAAGGTTTTAAGGAGCTTCTTTTCATCAAAAAGCCCTATCGTAATATTGGTATTTCCCGCATCTATCGCAAAAAGCATTTTATATTCTCCTATCAGAAAAATGCATCATAATATTCTTCCAGTTGTCCGAAGAGCTCCTTCTTTTCAGTCTGAAGCTGCTTAACCTTAAGGTGGCTTCCGATCTCGTCATATAAAAGGTCACCCTCCGTTGCCTCAGTGATTATACGAAGCGTACCGGCTTCATCAAAAACAAGAGCGATTATCCCGCCGACCTCTTCGGTAAACAGAACGCACATTATCTTCAGTTCATCCTGAACCATCTTCGGGAGGTTACTAAACTCTTCGTTAAAATAGTATTTTTTTGAATATACCGATGCACTGCAAAGTACAACATTGTCCATTTTTTTCTCCCAAAAAATAAGCATCCGCAAATTCACGAAAAAATCATGATGTTATAACTAAACCTACCCTAATATGCAGCTATGACATCGCTCATATCATATATTCCTGCGGGTTTTCCGCCGAGGAACTTTGCTGCGCTTATAGCTCCGTTAGCGAAAATGGATCTCGAATAAGCCACATGCTTTATCTCGATATATTCATCGGGACCTGCAAATATCACCTCGTGAGTTCCGGGAATCGTTCCGGCTCTTACTGCAGAAATACCGAGTTCCTTTTTATCTCTCTTCTGCATCCTGTCGGATCTGTCATAAACATATTCAAACTGCCCGCCGCAAGCCTCATTTATCGAATCTGCAAGCGCAAGAGCCGTTCCCGAAGGAGCATCCAGCTTCTGATTATGATGATGTTCAACTATCTCCACATCAAACCCTGCGGGTACAAATACATTTGAGGCATCCTTAAGGAGCTTCATAATGGTATTGATACCGAGACTCATATTTGCGGATTTAAGGATCGGTACAGTCTTTGATGCTTCTCTCATCTTATCAAGCTGCTCCGTAGAAAGGCCCGTAGTACAAAGTACTACCGGAAGCTTTTTAGAAACGGCATAATCAAGAAGAGCATCTACTGCCTTCGCATTTGAAAAATCGATTATCACATCTGCTTCGACATCACATTTACTTATATCGGTAAAAACAGGATAAGATTTATTGCCATTATCGATTATATCTATTCCGGCTACCAGTTCGGCATCCTGATCATTTTCAAGAAGTCCTTCGATAACCGTACCCATACGGCCCATGCAGCCGTGCATTATTATTTTTGTCATATTCGTTCCTCCGGCTTCGCTTTGCTTAGTTCGGACAGGTGCTTCACTCAGCTCCTGCCTACAGCACTCCATAATCCTTCATTGCTTTCTCGAGTTTAGCTGCATTAGCGGGCTCCATCTCTGTAAGAGGAAGTCTTACCTTGCCGTTTGAAAGACCTATAAGCTGGGTTGCTTTCTTAACGGGTATCGGATTAACCTCACAGAACAGTGCCTTGCAAAGATCCATAACCTTGAGCTGAAGCTTTCTCGAACCCTCAATATCACCATCAAGGAACTTCATAACAAGGTCATGCGTATCCTTGGGAATAATATTTGAAGTTACGGAAATAACACCAATTCCGCCAAGCGCAAGAAGCGGAAGGATCTGATCGTCATTTCCGGAATAAATATCAATGCATCCGTCGGCAAGTGCTGCAAGAGTAGCTATCTGAGAGATATTTCCCGATGCTTCCTTGATTGCAACAATATTCTCAACATCCTTTGCAAGTCTTACTGCCGTTTCGGGAGCAATGTTAACACCGGTTCTGCTGGGAACATTATAAAGGATGATGGGAAGGTTTACAGACTGCGCAATAGCCTTATAATGTCCGTAAAGACCGTTCTGAGTTGCCTTATTGTAATAAGGTGTAACAATGAGGAGTGCATCTGCCCCATCCTGCTCTGCCTTCTTGGAAAGATCGATTGCGGTGCGTGTATCATTTGAACCCGTACCTGCTATCACGGGAACTCTGCCTGCAGTATACTTAACCGCAAAACGGATAACCTCGCTGTGCTCTTCCTCCGTAAGAGTCGAAGATTCTCCTGTAGTTCCGCAGATTATAAGAGCGTCTGTCCCGTTCTCAATCTGAAAATCAATATTCTTCTTAAGTGCCTCGTAGTCAACTGTAAGATCATCATTAAAAGGTGTAATAAGCGCTACACCTGCGCCCTTGAAAATTGCCATTTTCTTTTTCCTCCCTGAATTTTAAAAATTGCCTTTTGTTTCCAACTTTTTTCAATCAATGGTAAAACTGCTATCTATGGAAAACGGCGCCGGTACAACCACCGACGCCGAAAACTTCTTTTGTAAAAAATATTTTCCGGATAATCAGTAGCACTCCATCAGTTTCTGATGACAGTCCTTAAGCTTTTCGCCTAAGCCCCAGCGATATAACCCCTTTAGTTATATCACTTCGGCGATATCCCCTTTCACATCTCATCATCTGAATAAGGTTCATCAAAGATGCTACTTATGTCAATCGCGCCTCTACCATTAATTATTAAAACACGTAAACTATACACCAGGGTATAATATATGTCAACGGGAAATATTCATAAATTATAACGGGAACTATTTATAAAATTTCGCAGTAAAAATTTACAATACTTCACAGGTGGGCAGGCACACAGCAGCATTCAAAAAACAAATAGTCTTTACAGCTTCAAAATGTTATAATAAAGCCATAATTCAAACTACTTTGAGCGAGGGAATGATATGGACAATATACGAGTGATCGAGGTTAAAAAAAGTGTATATGAAAGCAATGACAGAGAGGCCGAGCTTCTTCGGAAAGAGCTTAAG
>CACYCJ010000330.1 GCA_902772925.1 uncultured Lachnospiraceae bacterium | reverse complement strand
CTGAACCAAACATCGTGTAGCTTTCGTAATATTGCCAAAACAATGGTTTTAGAATTATCCAAACAAGTGAGACTGTTTGAACGAAGTGAGTTTCGAACGGTTTGTGATAATTCAAAACCTTGTTTTGTGCAATATAGAAAGAGCGGAACGCAGTTTGGGACAGTACCTATATATTCCATTGTGTCGTACGATATAATAATATTAATCAAGCATATTTTTCTCCACCTCTTCACGTGGCAGGTACGGTGCAAGATCCTCAAGCGGCGGGCTTACAAGAGTTCCGTCCTCAAGTCTCTTCGTTCCCGACTTCGGCTCAAACACCTGATCCGTCGAAACAAATATTTCCGCAAATACCGGACCTTCCATCGAAAGCACCTTATCAACCACCTTTTTCATCTCTTCATTACTGTGAGCCGAAAAATATTTATATCCGAATGCCTCGGAAAGCTTTCCGAAATCCGGGAATTCCAGATCGTTACTCTCCGGTCCGATTCCTACCTTGGAATGACCTGCAAATACATTATTCTGCGTCTGCCTTATGCTGTGGTAGCCGTTATTATTTATAAGGAAAAGCTTGATGGGGAGCTTATTGGTAAGGACCGTCTGAAGCTCCTGCAGATTCATCATAATGCTTCCGTCACCCTCTATGCAGATGGTCTCCTGTCTTCCGTCTGCAATGCATGCTCCGATGGCTGCGGGAAGTCCGTAGCCCATGCTGGCAACGCCGCTGTTTATGATAAATCTCGTTCCTTCTTTAATTACATAGTTATGACTTCCCACTACACATGCGCTTCCGTTTGAAACTACGGTAAGCCTGTTCTCGGGAAGGCTTTCGCTCAGATATTTGATGAATGCATATACATTTGCGGTACTTCCGTTTTCCTCCCAATGCTTCGGAAGTGTAACCGGATAATCCTTTTTCCAGTCTGCACAATGTGTCAGCCAATCCTTATCGTCGAACAGGGGGGTTCCGCCAAGTGAAGCATCCTTTTCAATACATTCGATCATTCCGGACATAAATACCTTTGCGTCCATGCATACCGGAAGCTCCACATGGATAGTCTTCTTCATAAGCTCTGCCGGATCCACATCCACATCGATCACAAATGCCTTTGTAGCCCATTTATCCCAGGTATAGCCTACCTGCCTGATGGAAAGTCTGTTTCCGATTGCAAGGATAAGGTCGGAATTCTGAACAGCAAAATTGCCCGGACGATTCCCCATTATACCACCTCTTCCGACATAAAGCGGATTCTCGTCCGGTATCAGATCGATAGAATCCCAGCAGGTAACCACGGGGATACCGAGAAGCTCGACAAGCTTTCTGAATTCGGGGTAGCCCTCCGAAAGTCTGATGCCGTTTCCACCGTATAATACGGGGCGCTTGGAATTTTTTATTTTTCCGATTATTTCTTCGTATAGAGCTGCTTCATCTGACTTATCCGACATATCTGACGCTGCCGCCGCACCTGACTTATCCGACGCAGCAGTCACACCTGACTTATCTGACGCAGCCGATGCACCTGACTTATCCGCTTCTTTTGACGCAGCCGATGCATTTGCCCCGGACTCTGCTTCATCACCTAAGGGGTCATAACCCTTAAGCTCATCAGTTTCTATATACATTCCCTGATAATTTAGCGGAATATCCAGCCATACAGGTCCGCGTCTGCCGGTCATCGCAAGATGATAAGCCTTCTCGAGGCAGTATCTTATCTCATAGGGATCCTCTATCATTACCGCATATTTACACATTGCGGATACCGACTTTGTTATATCGAATTCCTGATCGCCTACGGCTCTCATTGGAAGTCCATTCGTAAACTGCTCCATATATCTTGCAGTAGTGTCGTACCTGACCTGTCCTGAGATCACAAACATCGGGACCGAATCCAGCCATCCTCCGAGGACTCCCGTTATGGCATTGGTGCCGCCGGGGCCTGTTGTAACGGACAGCGCCGCCATCTTATTATTTATCCTGGCATAAGCCTCCGCAGCTATGGCAGCTCCCTGCTCATGATGGGTAAATGTGCATTTCAGCCCATCCCTATGACCAAGTGCATCATTAAGATGCATTGCGCCACCGCCGACAACCATAAAGCAGTCCGAAATCCCATGATCAACCAGAAAATCCGCCACATAGTCCGAAAGTCTTATCTTCATATTTTT
>CACYCJ010000329.1 GCA_902772925.1 uncultured Lachnospiraceae bacterium | reverse complement strand
GGGACAGTCGATGACACCCTTGAGAAGCAGAAGGAATTCGGGTATTACCTCTTTGATATTATCAGCTACGAATACCTGGCTGTTATACAGCTTAACCGTACCCTCAAGCTTATCCATCTCGGGATTAACTCTGGGGAAGTAAAGTATTCCCTTGAGATTAAAGGGATAATCCATATTGAGATGTATCCAGAAAAGCGGCTCCTTGAAATCAAGAAATACCTTCTGATAAAAGTCCTTGTATTCCTCTTCCTTGCAGTCACCGGGAGTTCTTATCCAAAGAGGATTTGTATCATTGAGAGGCTTCTCTTCCTCTTTTTTCTCTTCCTCCTCTGTTGAATCCTCAGCATCTATGATATCTGAATCACTGTCATCTGCTTCACTTTCATCAACAGCTGTATCATCTCCGATAAGCTCATCCTCCTCGGCAGCTCTCTTCTTATCATTTTCCTTCTTTGTTTCCTGCTTATCGTCTACTTCATCCATCTTCTTTTTTGCTTCGTCTTCATTTACAAAGAAGATCTCAACAGGCATGAAGGAACAGTATTTTCCAATTATCTCTTTTATCCTGTATTCATTTGCAAATTCAAGAGAATCATCTGAAAGATAAAGGGTTATCCTTGTTCCTCTTTCGGAATAATTGCCCTCTCCCATTCTGAAATCTGTTCCGCCGTCACATTCCCAAAGAACGGGATATGCTCCCTCCTGATATGAAAGAGTTTCGATAGTAACCTTGTCAGCTACCATAAATGCGCTGTAGAATCCGAGTCCGAAATGACCGATTATCTGATCCTTTGCATCCTTATCCTTATACTTTTCCATAAATTCATTAGCGCCGGAAAATGCGATCTGATTGATATATTTATCAACCTCTTCTTCAGTCATTCCTATACCGTTATCAACAAAGGTTATTGTTTTTTCCTTGGGACTTGCATATACAGTCACTCTGTACTTTTCTCCCTCCGGAACCTCAGCATCTCCCATGGAAACAATTCTTTTCATCTTGGTTATGGCATCAACGCCATTTGATATAAGCTCTCTGATGAAAATATCATGGTCTGAATATAACCATTTTTTGATGATAGGAAAAATGTTCTCACTGCTGATTGAAAGAACGCCTCTCTTTGTTGCCATTTAAATCAACCTCTTTTCTGTTTATTATTATAGTATATGTGTGTTAAACCTTTATCGAGTGTCACGCCATGAGGCATAAAAATCCTCGGGCATACACCCGAGGATATATCTTAACACCAAAACTATTTACTTGCAACACATCACATTGAAAAATAATCCGTGATCTCGGTAAGCTCATCCGCTTTTTTCCTGGTAAGATTTGAATTTTCGGCAATAACCTCAAATGATTGAGAAATTTCATCAACAGAGGATTTGATTTCTTCATTTGAAGCCGCATTTTCTTCGGAAATGGCACTAAGCTCCTGAACCGCCTCGGTTATGACTCCCTTGATATCCTCAAGCTGATCTGCATTTCGGGATACCACATCAATTCTTTCGAGTGATTCATTGATCCTGTCATTAAGTATCTCAAAGCTCTTTCTTGTATCATTTATAAGGTTCTGCTCTTCCTTAATAAAACCTGACACACTCTCGGAAAGCTTAACGGTATTTTCCGACTCATTTACGATATCATCAACGATCTTTCTGATATTTGATGCCGATTCGCTTGACTGCTCGGATAGATTTCCTATCTCTGAGGCCACAACCGCAAAGCCGCTTCCCGCATCTCCCGCTCTTGCCGCCTCGATTGACGCATTCAGGGCAAGGAGTTTGGTCTGGCTTGCTATATACGAGATCATGTCAACTGCTTCCTTGATCTTCTGTATAGCCATATTGGTTCCGTTTATCTGGCGCTTAATGTCATTTACTGCTTCAACGCTTTCATTTGAATAAAGAGAAACGCTCTCTATATACTGCTTTGCGTCTTCGTTTGCTTCCATTATGTCATCGGAAAAGCTCTTTAATGACTCGGAGCTCTTATACAGCTCGTCTATGGTCCCGCCCATGTCGGAAACCTTAAGATTAATGTGCTGCACATTTTCAGCTATGGACGAAGCGCCCTTTGACAGATCCTCCATAACGGATGATATGATCTTTGCCCTTTCCGAGGACTCATTTGATTTTTCCTCTACATTTTTGGATTCATGGTTTATATACTCGCTGGAGTTCTTCATTTCACCCACGATATATATAAGCTTTTCCTTAAGAGTGGAAAGTGCCGTAAGAAGGTTCCTTGTCTCCGTAAGCTTTGAATCATTTTCTGTCTCAACGGTAAGATCTCCCTCCGAAAGTTTAAGAAGGGAATCCGAGGTTTTCTTTATCGGTTCCGAAACCTTGTTTGCTATATAAAGCGATACGGCAACGGATATAAGAAGCATCGCAACCGAAATGGCTATGGTCACAAATGTCATCGTATAAATGATCTTATGTACATCGCTTGATTTTTTTCCTGCATAAGCCATTCCGACTACATTTCCATCTTTATCCTCAAGAGGAACATAGCATGCAAAATACACTGTATCATTTATCTTTACATGTTCATCCTTATATATCTCTCCTCTGAATAAAACCACATTTTCAATCTTCGGTTCGACCTTTGTTCCTTCTATCCTGTTACCCTGAGAATCACGAATAGATGTGCAAAATCTTTCATTACCCTTATACAGCGTAAGATCGATACCCGATGCGACCAAATGATCAAGATATGCCGGTTCATATTCCACCCAGCCGTCTTTAAGACCGGTGTTATGGGCAAGGTCATATGAATAATATTCCTGAAGGTCTCTTGCCGCGACTTCAATAGTATCAAAGGCTTGTTCCTTCAGATGATTCTTCATGTAAAGTATACTGTAATTTGTAAGTAATATGATTGCTACAACCGGTGGGATCATAGCTGCAATGATCATTTTTTTCAGAGTAAGATTTCGCATATGAGTAGTTCTCCTTACAAAACGCTATGATGAAATGCATACAGGGTTATTATAGCACATTAGAGCATAACATTTCCACATTCTCTTACTGAAAAATATGGGTATATGTGCTGTTGCGGGAAGTTTGCTACGGCAGAAAAATTCCGCCTTTGTCTGCAATCAAAAAGGATATACCGGCTTCAGTGAAAGTTGATATATCCTTTTGATGATCATTATAATTTTTGAAAGTAATTATTCCTTGATGTCAGAAGTACAGTTAGGGCACTTAACAGCCTTAACATCTATCTCAGTGCAGCAATAAGGACACTTCTTTGTAAGAGGTGCTGTCTCTTCTTCCTTCTTCTTTCCTAAGCTCATCGCTTTGTTTATAGCTTTAACAAGACAGAAAAGCACGAAAGCCATTATCAGGAAATTAATAACTGCCGAGATAAATGCGCCGTAGGTAAATGCAACATTACCTATATAAAATGCGCCGCCCACTTCACCGTTTCCGGGAATAAGCTGAAGCAAAGGATTTATAAAGCTGTCTGTGAGCGCTGTTACGATATTTCCGAACGCTGCACCGATGATAACACCGATTGCCATATCCATTACATTGCCCTTAAGAGCAAATTCTTTGAATTCACGGATAAAATTCTTCATGATTTACCTCCATTCAAAATGAATACAATATCATTTCGGATACAATCTTAATAATTAACGATCTTTCCGAAGTCAGCCTTAAGTGATGCGCCGCCTACAAGACCACCGTCGATATCAGGCTGAGCGAAAAGCTCTGATGCATTTCCGGCATTTACAGATCCGCCGTACTGAATACGAACAGCCTCAGCTGTTGCAGCATCATAGATTTCAGCGATGCAATCTCTGATTCCCTTACATACTTCCTGTGCCTGCTCTGTTGTAGCAGTCTTTCCTGTTCCTATAGCCCAGATAGGCTCATAAGCTATTACAAGATTCTTTACATCATCAGCAGCAACTCCCTGAAGATCTGACTTGATCTGAAGTCTTATCCAGTCCATGGTAACTCCCATTTCTCTCTGCTCAAGTGATTCACCGCAGCAAAGGATGGGTGTAAGTCCTGCCTCGATAGCCTTCTTAACCTTTTTATTGAGTGTGCAGTCACATTCCTTGAAGTAATCTCTTCTTTCGGAATGTCCTATGATAACATATTTAACTCCTGCATCAACAAGCATCTCAGCAGAAATCTCTCCTGTATAAGCTCCCTTGTCCTCGAAATACATATTCTCGGCACCAACCTGTACATTTGAGCCCTTTACAGCTTCAACTACCGGAACTATATCGATAGCAGGTACACAGTAAACTACATCTACTGCATCATTCTTAACAAGATCCTTAAGCTCTGCAACAAGTGCAACTGCCTGTGAAGGAGTCATGTTCATTTTCCAGTTTCCTGCAATAATTTTACGTCTTGCCATTTTTATT
>CACYCJ010000328.1 GCA_902772925.1 uncultured Lachnospiraceae bacterium | reverse complement strand
TTCTCTGAATAAATATCTCCACCAATAATAGTTGATCCGTTAACATATCCAGCCTGAACAAATTCAGCTGTAAGACCATATTTCTTCGCAGTCTTATAATCATCATCATCGGCATCATAATATGTAAAATCATGTTTACCAAGTGCAGCCTTAGCAGTTACCCAGTTATCATCAGTAAACACAAGTATATTATGAGTGATCCTTAACTGCTCAGGACTATAAGATTCTGTATCGGGATCAAAGCTCTTGGCATATATTCCATACTTGCCAAATGTTATCTCTTCATCGATGTTATTCTTAACATTGGTAAGAGCTGATACTAATCCTGTTTTTACAAACTCGCCCATACTTTCATTAGCATCCTCACCAACGTTAGCCTTGTTTACAGTTGCACCATAAGATGTAGCCATAGACTTTGCCGAACTAAGTATCGACTCAACATCTGTCATGATGTTGCCAATCTTGGTAACATTGGAGAACTCTACATCTATAGAATTGAAATCACTAAAATCAATGTTCATAGTAAGTAAGCGCAACCTAAATATCTGATTGTCAGCGATTACTCTAATCCAGTTACCAAGCACCAACTTTTCTTTGAAATATTCATATCCATTAGCCGGTAATAAATTATATAAGTTACACTTTACTGTATACTGTGGTGTACTGGCCTTAAGCAATTCTTCATTGGCAGCTTCCAAAAATTCTTGCGCATTCTCAAATAACTGAGCATTGTCAAATCCATCAGAGATATAATTACTATTTGAATATGTTTCTTCTCGTCTATATGCACAGAAGATTTTATAATTATTTTCTCCTAAGAAATTTTCAAGATTAAGAATTTCTTGTATTTCTCTTTTTCTATACTCAAGCGTTCCCGATACCGGTGGTTCCACTAATTGCATAGAATCTGGATCTAATCCTAAGATATTTGCCCAATAATCAACGTTAGCTGTAGCATAAGGCTCTCCATATCCATCAACACCCTGACAAGGTGTACCATCTAATTCAGTGCCGGATTTTCTACGGGGCAGTTCTTCTTCTACAGCAACCAACTTTTCATAATATGGTACATACATTTCATCATAGAACTCATCTACCACATCACTTCCCGTAGTCGGACTACTGTGTCCTTCTTGTGCAAGAATATTTAAACAGTTAGACAAAGCATCCCTGAATGATTCAAGTCTCTTTACGCAATAATATGTAAGTGCATCTTTAAATTCATCAAGGTCAACTATCTTAAGCACTTCATATATATTGCCTTCCTTATCATCATATCTAACTATATTCTTTGCAATCTTTTGATCAAGATATGTTTCATAATCATCGTTGATAACAATAGTAATCCTCTGGCTGTATGCAGTTTGATCACTATCAGAATAACTAGTTACTAAAAATCTACCAGTCCAATATCCATAATGATTGTCATTGGCGTCTAACCCGACATAAGTAAATGTAGCTGGATTCTCATCCATGTCTACCTCTACCTTTACATATCCAGTTTTAACAAATGCTTTCGCCAATTGAACAAGCGCACCATTAACTGACTGAACCGATGTAGATTCACCAACTCTAGTAAGCGCAGCTGGAGAAAGATTAGCCACAGTCAGTTTTGCCGCCTCAGTTTCAGGAGTGATAGGATCTTCTGGTTGCGATGGCATAAGAGCATCATTATACTTAAGAACATTGTCTAAGCAATCGTAATAATCCTCCATGAGTTCAGCATACTCATCTTTGTAAGAATCATATAATGCCGAATACTGATTAAGCTTTTCTATTAATGTACTTGGCATATCAGCGTAATCAAGATCATTAAATTTATTTATATACGAGGAGCCATTAGGATTACTTGCCACCACTGTTGCGGTCATAAGATCATCACCCGCTTCAAGTTTAAATGTATTCTTGATAGAGTCTGTATCTATAGTAAGTGTAATTTCATCCGTAAGGTTTTCTTTACTTACAGCTACATGCGTATCTTCTCCAAAATAATCAAGATTACTACTTCCACATTCCTTACAAACTAATCTTTTAAACTGAACAATCTTATCCTTACCATATAGCCATGCATTATCTGAATCAGTGATTACACTTAAATCCGAGTCACTTGCATATTGTGGATCATCATAATATCCATATTCATAATACGGTTGCTGCCTAGTCATACAGTCATTACAGAAAATTAACAGATCATAAGCATGTATTATTTTATGTACATTATCTACGACAAACAAAACGTCAAATGCTTCTGCCACATCCTTAGATAAAAATTCCCATACACTTTTATCATTGACAGAGAATGTACGCTGCATAGCTGCGACACTAACCGGAACGTGCCCAATAGTATACTGAGGTATTTTATATAACACTCTATTTAATAATGATTTACTTGGGTTATCTCTGTTATAAAAAATAGTACCTTCCTCAGGATTTACATTATCATCATTTAATATATCTTCCGGCGTATTTATCTCTAACCCATATAATTGAGTCTGTGATAGTTCAGCAATACCGGCATTTACCCCTATAACACTCTTTCTTTGTTTAGTTGAATCATAATCTGTAATAGTTATTTCAAGAAAGTCTTCCAATTCTGGAATGTATATTAGTTTCAAATCAACTATATCATCCCACAAACTTTCTACCTTACCATCCATTTCATAATACACATCAAATGAAACTTCATTACCATTTGCCATTTCAGATTTTAAATGGATAGAAGAGAAGTCAACATTTTTAATTATGCCATTTTTAGTATGATCTCTATTACAAAGTACAATTGTGAAAGTATCATATAGGGTTTTAATTGGCTGAAAAAATGTATTTGTATTCGCCATAACCCTCCTCCTTAAATGAGTCCAAATTTACTTATGGGTTCATATGTAATAGTAATATTTGTATTAGAACGATTTGT
>CACYCJ010000327.1 GCA_902772925.1 uncultured Lachnospiraceae bacterium | reverse complement strand
AATACGATATCAAGATATTTTGAGATGCAATGCAAATGGTCTCTGTAGCTGTGAATCGTTCTCTCTGCCAATCCTTGAGAGTTCTTTGCAAAGAGGAAGTATCCAAACGCTTCCTCTATTGTCATCTTCGTAGAATTTAGCGTAATTCTTTCCATAATTTTCACCCCACTTGATTCTTTAAAAAACGCTTAAAAATCAAGTGAGGTGATTTAGTGGTTTTTCGCTGTTGTAAAACAATAGAAAAAACCGCAACCTCAGTATTTTCAACGAGTTGCGGTTTATGGCGGAGGACATGGGACTCGAACCGGGCGCTGAATCCTGAAAGCCTTGAAAGAAGGGAGGTTCAGCTGCGTCGCTCCTTAAGTGTAATCAAATTCGACGCCGCCTTTTCCAGGCACTTTTGGCACATCGCCTTCAATAGTTACCTTCTTATTACCGGGTTGATACAACGTCTTTGCTGCGCAGTAATACATTATTTTCCATTCTCTATCCCCTTATCTATATTCTGTCACCGTATGAGCCAAAGCTGTCAGGAATTAATACAATATCAGCAATACTCTTTAACATAAGCACAGACCGCGGATGACTCATGCCGGCTACAGCATATTTATAACCTTTTGCCCGCATTGCTTTCAGTCCATTCAATACCAGGGCGCGGGCAATGCCGCTTCTCCTTTCTTCCGGAAGCACACCTATAGGTCCTATAAACCCCTTTGCAGGTGTCTCTATCGCATGAAACCCTACTATATCGCGACCTCGAACTGCCACATAACAATCACCGGTGATTATGGAAGGCAGACATTCATCCGCCCATGCCTGAGCAAATTTCTCCCGTATGAACTCATAAACCTTTGTCGTATCCATCGGCATCACACGTTTAATCTCCACCCCATTATCTTCAATCCTTCTGAATACCTCCGGATCCTCTTTCAAACTGTAGAGCTTGATTAAAACATCAGGGATGTCAGGTCCGGAATAAACATCGACACGCTCATAGCATTCCACAAATTTATAATCATGGTTAATCATCTGTGAAGCACGAAAAGCATTTAACGCGAGTGCAATCTGCTCCTGCTTACGCTGATTACTGTGAAAGCGTATCAGCTTACGCTTCTCTTCTTCCACGTCCGTGATATCGATGTAGTGACTGGCTTTATGAAGAGGTGTGCAAACCTCATAATAATAGCACTCTGCCTCCGAGCCCTGCTTTCTGATTGCATTACAGCACATTTTTGCAGCCGCTACATGATCAGGATGCAGACTGTCCATATCCGGCATAAATATTTTCGTGTACTTCGTGAAGTCAATTTCTTCCGCAATCTCCGAGTGTTCCTTGAGCTTTGTATCCTCAACGCCTAGCCAATGCCATGCATGCGGCTTCAGGTATTCCATTTCTGCCTCAAAATACCTCTTCCTGACAGCGCATTCCTCTTCGATACTGTGTTCTTTACATCCATGACTGCCATCTGTCATCACATAAATATCAGTCCTTTCAGTAGCTTTCAGAAGCGCCGCTGCGGCACCTAAACATTCATCATCCGGATGCGGTGCTATGACCGCGATTCTGTCATTTTCAGAAAAAACTATCTCATTAAGCAACATGTTTATACTGCCTCCTCCAGCCTTCCGATAAGCTGCTTGATGGATATGAGATTCAGGCCGTCAACAGCATTGGTGAAGCTCTCGCCTGCCTTCCCTGCCAGCGAGCATACATCTTCGCATCCAGTCTGTATGATTTGATCATCAGCAAGACCACAGGGATCTGCAGGATTGCCACAGAAGCCGCCATGATGATAATGATCCGGAGCGAAAGACCTCTTAAATAGTCCAGTTTTTCAAGGTCATTCTCTCACATAGCGGTCGAGATACTTGTGGATATCCCGACCCCGGCCATAACGGAAAGCGCCCCTATTGTAAGGCTGACAGGATAAAAGATGTTTACCGAGGAAAGGGCATCCATCCCGTCGAAATTTCCTACGACAAGACCGTCGACTTAAACAAGCAGCAGCACCGACAGATTTGTCATGATCATTGTCGGTATGTACTCTTTGAGCTTTCTTTGGGTAAGCCCTCCGGTTCTTCGAAAATCTTTAAAATACGTACTTCTGTCCAAAGTTCATTTATCTTTCCGCATCAAACGCTGTCTTCTGCATATCCGGCAGACACAATGCGCACGCCTTGGATATTTCACTCAGTCCGATATTCAGTCCTTTCGGGTTT
>CACYCJ010000326.1 GCA_902772925.1 uncultured Lachnospiraceae bacterium | reverse complement strand
TGCGACATACCTCTACTTGGACATGATCGTCATAAAAAGATATACATAATAAGCAACGAAGCAGGCTAGCATCACCGCACCGCCCTTTCTGCCCAGCTCTTTATTTTTAAATACAAGTATCCACAGCAAGAATATACTGGCCAGCGCTATAACGGTATCCACCGTAAAGTCAGCCATGTTATTGATAAACGGTACCGGCTTTATCGTACTCGAAAGTCCCAGCACGAACAGGATATTGAAAAGGTTGCTTCCGACAATATTCCCGACCGAAATATCGGAATTTCCTTTTACCGCCGCCGTAATGGATGTAATAAGCTCGGGAAGCGATGTTCCGAATGCAACTATGGTAAGTCCTATGATCTTATCCGAAACTCCGAGTCTCATAGCAAGATAGGTTGCACCGTTTACGGTAAGATTACTTCCGAATATAATGGCCGCAAGTCCACCGATAATGAAAAGAAATATCTGCCAGACCTTAAGATCCTTACTAATCTTTTCTTCATCTTTATTATCCTGCGAAAACTTTATCAGATATATAATGTAGCAAATGATTCCCACAAGACATAAGATTCCGAAAACTCTGTTCAGTTTCTCAAATACGATTCCCCATACAAGAAGAAATGCCGTACTGATGATAACAATCGGTATATCTGTTTTTATGGTATTTTTCTGAATTGCCAGGGTTGTTATCATGGATGTAATACCCAGTATCAGAAGCACATTCATGATATTGCTGCCGACAACATTTCCGACTGCTATTCCGTTTACACCCTTAATGGATGAACTGATGCTGACCGCCGCCTCCGGTGCGCTTGTACCGAATGCAACTATCGTAAGTCCGATAACTATCTGCGGTATATGAAACTTTGTAGCTGCCGATGCAGCACCGTCAACAAAAAAATCAGCTCCCTTAATAAGAAGTACAAATCCCAAAATCAATGAAGCTATATTTAATAAAACAAGCATAAATCTTTCCTCTAAACCCAAAAAGTCACATTACATTCTAACACGAAACATTTGCAGTTTCAACAATCCGCAAAAAATCTTATCACACAGCTTTACACAGACCGAAAAACATACGTATCACTACATTTCTTTCATAAAAATAAAACTCCACAAACAGCGTATTTATGCTGATTGTGGAGTTTTTACCTTAATAACAGATATCAGATCATCAAAATTTTCAACTTACTTTTGGTAGGGCTCACTTACCACTATTACCGGAACATTTTTTGCCCCCAATTCTTTTAATGCCGAAAATGATTTTTTTCCGTCAATTATACTGTATGTTCCGTCTCCTGTTATTCCAGCCAAATCAGAACTCCGTAAGATCGTATTTTCTCGGCATACTTCCGCCATCCACATTCAGAAATGAATTATTATCTGAATTATATTGCATATAGTCTATCCGTGTTTCAGAGCCATACCAGGAATCATTTCTGATAATATTTGAATCACAGAGATATATATAATATCCGTCCCCGTTAGAAAAAGAGCGATACGGTCCTATATCCGGATGCCAGATATAAACATCCGTGAATCTCGTCTCGGATGCGCCATCAATGATTCCCACCAGAAACTCATCCGTTCCGTCACCGTCCAGATCCCGTAGCAAATACCCGATTTTATTATTTTTATCGGTATATTCGGAAGGAACGTAGAAATCACCCGCATTTTTCCAGTCATTCGCAATCTCTTGTCTGTAATAGCTTAGCGTACTCTCATACCAGTCATCCGGCGCCTTTTTTTTGAGGTTTATACCACAGGCGGTGAGTCCAAGCATAATGACAGACATCAGCAGTATTATTCTTACATTATTTTTCATACTCATCTTGCACCTTGCTGACACAATTATTATCTGACACAATTATTATTGTGAACCATCTCACTACTTGCTTCGATCGTACTTACATCAATTTATTTTAACACATAGACTCGCTTTTACAACTCTTCTTTCACGCTATTTGCTGTTTTTTGTAACATATGTTAAAATCCGTGTGTGTATTATTATGTGCAGGGTTAATGTAACTAAATATGTCAGGCGATATATATA
>CACYCJ010000325.1 GCA_902772925.1 uncultured Lachnospiraceae bacterium | reverse complement strand
CCAACCTTTCAGGCTTTTTATGATACAAAACGTGCTGAGTCATATGCCTTTAGGTTTCCATATAAGGTTTCGGAAAATTGTTATTATATGTTGAATGATTATCGTTCTAATACCAATGATTCAAGAGCTTTTGGAGAAGTGTGTAGAGATAATATTAAAGGAAGAGTTATTACTAAAATTCAAGTAAGGGATTTATAAATGAAAAAGACAATTAATCATAGAATATTTAAACTAGCAAATATGTTATTATTTAGTTGTTTTTTTGCATTAATTGGTGGTTCAGCTGTAATGGCTGATGAGCCGATAGATCATATTGAGGTGTATAGTAATATATATAATGCTTCTTCTGCGATTAATACTGAATTTATTTATGAGATTATTCCTGATGAATCTAATCCAGCTGGAGCGACAAATGAACCTACTTCGCTCTCTATTGTTTTTGACAATGTAGAGCCACATGGTAGTATAGCTTCGGTTAGTGGTGAAATAAGCTTTGCAGATGTACGATATAAAACTTACGATGTGTATAAATATATTGTGAAGGAAGTTTCTAGTTCAAATCCTGATTACAAAGTTTCTTCTGAACAATACGAGATATATGTTCTTAATGCGAATGATGGACTGTATGTTTATCAGCAGGCTAAAAAGCTAGATGATGATACAAAAGGAGATATGAATTTCAATCATGAGCCAGACTATTCATATTTTACTGTTAACTTAAATGTGTCTGGAGACGAAATGGATCGTCAGGAATATTTTAGATTTAGAGTGTTTATTGATACTTCTTGTGTTGGCTGTTCTTATGATGTGTTTGGACAAGATGAATATGCATTCTACAATGGTGAATGGGTTAAGACCAGCGATAACTATATTGCGTTTAATCGTAATGGATCTAGCACACCGGTTCAATATGCGGTTCAGAAAGAAAATCAGAAAAAAACAACAATGCGATATGCAGTAAGTGATAATACTACTACTGATCGTCGGAATGCTACTTATGTTGCAAGCGATTTACCAAATTACATTTACATGAAACATGGGCAGACTGTAACTATTGGTCTTGGAGCAGATGGCGATTTCCAAATTCCAATTGGAACATTAGTAAAGATTATTGGGGATGATAATCTTAGCTCTCGTAAATGGACTATGTATATTGATGGTGTTGAGACGAATGAACTCGAACACTATGTTGGTAGCAAAACCGATTTTGATATTGTTCTAGAACGAAATATGGCGGTGCCAAATACTGGAATTTTGGCTGAAGGATGGCCGTATATGTTGTTGACGATTGTAGGAATTGTCGGGTTATTCGTCCTCGTAAAAGTGAAAGCAAGTAATGCTAGATAAGCTTTTAACAGTTATTGATAAGTTTATTAACTATGTCCTGATTGTGTTTTTTTTGTTCTTGATTGTAGTTGGCGGATATGCTTTTTTTGATTCATATAAGATTTACGATTCATCTAGACTTGATGATGGCATTGTTGGTTTAAAACCTAAATCGGAAAACAATTTTGATTTTGCATCATTAAAAAAAATAAACAAAGATATTGATGGGTGGATTACGTTATTTGAAACAACTGTTGACTATCCAGTAGTACACAGTAGAGATAATTATGAATATCTGAACCTGGATTACAAAAGAGAATATTCTACGGGTGGAAGTATTTTTATTGACTATCGTAATAATGATGGTTTTGTCGATGATTATACGATTACATATGGACATAATATGATGACTGGGCAGATGTACTCTGATATAAAAAACTATGAAAATTTGGATTATTTTAATCAACATTTATATGGGGTGCTTTACACTGAAAATGATATTTATAAGTTGGAAGTACTCTATTTAGCAAAAGTGAATGCTTATGAAGATGATATTTATAATCTATCTGCTTATGCTAATGGGCATAATGACGATTTGGTAAAAATTATCTCCAGAAAAGCTGAGAAGAGTAATATAGTGAATGCTTATGATAAATTATTATTACTGTCGACATGTGATTCCTATGGATCAAATGATAGATCGGTGCTTCTTGTCGCAGCGAAAAGATCGAATAGTAATGAGGTAAAGACGATTGAAGAATCGGTAAAGGCAAATGTTGTAGAGGGAGGACAGAGTATTAAGAGCGGAGCCAAGATGTTTAAGGCGATATATGATCTGTGGTGGGTAATATTGGCTGTGGTAATTATACTGGTGCTATTTGGTATGATGAAGTGGTATTTCAAAAAAAGAAAAGTTTTAAGAAATAATAAGAAATAATTTTGAGATTTGATTTTTAATGGGATTTGATATAATGATGGTATGGCGATTGAGAGGTTAGTAGAGCCAACTGTGGCTCCTGGAGATGCGGAAGAGGAACGAATTGAGATATCACTTCGTCCGGTGACTTTTGATGAATATATTGGACAAGAACACTTGAAGAACAATATCAGACTAGCGATTGATGCGGTAAAAAAACGAAATGACGGTTCGACGTTAGATCATGTACTTCTATATGGACCACCAGGGCTGGGTAAAACTACTATGGCGGGGGTGATTGCACATGAGCTAGGTGCATCTCTAAGAGTTACTTCGGGGCCGGCGATTGAAAGAGCAGGTGATCTTGCTTCGATTTTGACAAATTTAAAAGATGGGGATGTGTTGTTTATCGATGAAATCCATCGTCTTCGGAGAGCGGTAGAGGAAGTATTAT
>CACYCJ010000324.1 GCA_902772925.1 uncultured Lachnospiraceae bacterium | reverse complement strand
TCTTCAGGAGAATTACTGAGTAGTGTCGTCTCACTTCTGGGATCCGCATAATCCGCTTTAGGATCAATCTGCGTAATAGGAACGCTTCCCGAATGAATATTCAGCTTTCCTGAAGCCGAATACATCTCTTGTTTCCTTCGATTCTTCGGTTGAGGTATAGGCTTTCCGGGTTTCAGATTTGCCAGCTGGCTGGTGTACTCAGTGCTTTCGGTTATCTCATTAATTGCTTTCTTTCTCGAGATACCGGTAATCATCATGAATACCTTAGGAATCTTCAGGACAACGAAAAGTACAATTGCTACCAGCAAAAAGCATATCGCAGCTATCAGACACACAAGCCATATGGTATGGTATCTGTCAATGTTCTCCTGAACATCTGCTGCAGTAAGAAGTGTTATAATCATTCAGGATCACCTCCTGACTCGTCATCAGAAGAGGAATCCTTGCTTGGAAGATTTTGTTCTCCGCTGTGATTATTACTTATAGTTTGAAATTTGTCCCGAGCTATCTCAATCTGAGTGATAACCTCGTTATATGCTGATTCAATAGCCTGGTCATTAGGATTAAATTTACTTTTATCTGTTACCTCTTTTTCTATGTCATCTATTAATTTTGTTATATTCTTGGCTTCTATAACACCATAGAAACCATTCATATTATCATTGTTAGATAACATTGAAAGAATCCGTTTGTAAGCATAAAGCTGAGTTTTCTTTGTGCTCACAGTTTCTGCATCTGAAGCCTTCTCAAATATTGACTTAAGATCCTTCCAAAACTGAACATAATCTATATTATTGTCAAATTTATTTCCGCCTGAATTACTGTTTCCGTAATTGCTCAGGCTTATAAGGAGTTGAGCTGTTTCATAATCTTTATTGTTGTTTATTTCCCCGTCACTATACGGTTCAACTTTTTCCAACCAAGTTTTTGCACTGTTGCTCCCATTATCTATATCAGCCCAAATTTCAAGTCCGTAGTTATAGCAAAACTGATAATATCCGTATTCATCAGCAGCCCTAAATTTTTCCAATCTTGTTTCTACTGAATCAGAACTCTGTTTATTAATTATCTTATTTATCTTTTCACTCTCTGCTTTTGTCAGAATACTTCCTTTTCCTTCTTCATCATTAAACTCATCAATGTACTTTTCCAAAATCAGATTATATGATTCCGAATTTGTTGCGTTCAGATCTAATGCACTCTCTATATTTTCCGTAAATTCATCTTCTGATGTAGAAGCCTTTGCAAGATCAAAATAAGTCCCGTAATTCTGCTTTGCATAAACCGTTTCTTTATGATGCATAAATCCCGAAGCAGTGAATAACAGCAAAGATGCCCCCAGAGTCAAAGCAAACGCAGCAAATCTCAATTTCTGCGATCTTTGATACTCATAATCCATTTCCTCAAAATGATCCAGGGCATACATAAGTTCACTGCATGATTGATATCTCATTTCGGGATTTGGCTGTGTACACTTCAAAATGATCTGCTCAAGTCCCGATGAAAGATGTGGATTCCACTCTCTTATCGGTCTCATTTCATAAGGAGGTTTTGCCGGATTATGCCCGGTAACAAGGTGATATATAGTCGCCCCGAGATTGAAAATATCCGTTCTCGCATCAGTTTGACCATGTCCGCCAAACTGTTCGGGAGCTGCATATCCCTGTGTACCCAGACAAGTCGTATCCTCAAGTTTTCCCGCATTTTTATATTCTCTTGCAGTACCGAAATCGATAAGTGTTATATTTCCATCCGGCTTAAGCATTATATTTGCCGGTTTCATATCCCTGTAAATGATAGGAGGCTTTCTGCTGTGAAGATAACCAAGCACATCACACAGTTGTTTAGCCCACTCTATTACATACTCTTGGGGCTGAGCGCCATTTTCCTTTAACACGCTGTTAAGAGATTTACCCTCTATATAGTCCATTACTATCAGAAATGTATCATCTCTATCTATAACATCAACAATACTGGGAAGGTTGGGATGATTCAGCCTTTTAAGCATATCAGTCTCAACTATCAGTCCCTGTCTGACCACTTCAAAGTCCTTGGTTCCATCCTTCCGGACTTCCTTTATTGCCCAAGGCTTATTGGCAGCTTCATTGATGGCAAGATATACAACGCTCATTCCACCTTGCCCGATTTTATTCAGTATTTTATATTTACCATCTACTACCGAACCTATTTCTAACATATTTTCCTCAAATTATATTACATACACAAACTTCATCAGGTTGTCATATCACTGTCGTTATTGTCGTCAATACGTCCTTATCAGACCCACTGTTATATTATCCTGCTCACTTCTGTATTTGTTCAGTTCCACAAGATACTTTGCATAGTCCGTCATAGCCTGCTCACTTACGAGAAGATTCGGATTAAGATACTGTAAAAACTCCGCTTCCGTAACAACATGGACAAAGCCATCACAGCAAAGAAGAAACATCTCATTTGGAAGAACCGGTCCGGAAAAGAAATCAGGGTAGATTTCTTCCGATGCACCGACACATTGAAGAAGAACACTTCGCTGGTTACTTACAAGAGCTTCTTCCTTAGTCATTCTTCCTGCATCTATCTCTCTTTGAATAAAAGTATGATCTTTCGTAATCTGGTTGATACTGTCAGGAGTAATCATGTAAATTCTGGAATCACCGATATTAACGATATAATATCTATCGTTAAAAATAAGTATTGCCGCCAGTGTTGTTCCCAGCCTTATTCCATGATTCCTTCCATATCCTTGAATCAGCTCATTCTGACTAACAATGATATCTGTCCAGTCTCTCCTGAGTTTTGATTCCGTAAATCCCTCTTCTACCAGTTTAGAAAAATCATTTTCGAACCATTTTTTAAATGCTTTTATAACAACGGAAGAGGCAAGTTCGCCTTTGGCGAACCCACCCATTCCATCACATACAACTCCAAGTACTACATTTCCGTATGCCGACTCGGCTAATTCCAGTAATAAAGAATCCTGATTTGTTTTCTTTCTTAATCCCACATCAGTGTGAGATGATAACATGAAATTCATTCAGGTTTCCTCCTCTATGAAAGCTTGAACTGGAATTCCTCATCAGAAAACTTGATTCTATCATTATTTGAAAGCTTAACCTTCTGCGAAGCTCTGATAGCTTCTCCGTTTACAAATGTATAGTTTGTTGAATTGTTATCGGTTACATAATACTCATTGTTTTCAAATGTAATTATCGCATGTACACGGCTGACCGAATTATTTGTGATACAATAATCAACCTTGCTTCTTTCCTTACCAACCTTAAACTCTTTCTTAGCTATGCTTATCTTCTCGCCTGTTCTTGTCTTTATAAGGTATGCCATAGACTGATTTGTCTCGCTGAGAAGAGTTGTTTCTCCTGAACCTTCGTTAAGTAATACTGTTTCTCCTGCGCCCTCTGCCATCGAAGGAAGTGTGGGAGGTGCCGGATATGCAGAAGCACTGGGTCTTCTTCCCGGATCAAAAGCAGGTGCAGATGAGGGTGTAGGCATCGGTGTAGGTGCAGCTATAGGTGTAGGTGCAGGCATCGGGACCGGTGTAGGATTAGGTCTGTAGCTGTTATTTGATACAACTGCTTCTTTCTTCTTCTTTGAAGATGATACTAATACTATGATCAGAACTACTACCAATATAACTACTACTGCGATTATTCCGATTATTATAAAAAGTGTTGTGTTTGATACAGGATTTCTGTCAAGTGTACTCTTAGCAATCGCAAGATCACTTACCGCCTTGTCAACATCACTCTGTGTTACACTATCGTTATCATTAACTTCTTTTGCCTTTTCGATTGCTCTTTGATAATCCTGATAAGCATCCTTCTTATAATTCTTTGCATTTACAAGCTCAGCTTCGGAAATAGCATCCTGAAGCTTCGATTTATCAACAGTCTCTTCAACCTCTGCTTCTACAAGACCGGCCTCTGCTTCCTTAAGTCCTGTAAACGCAGTCTGAACATCATCATCCGTTGCATCAACATTATTCATAACTTCATTTGCTTTATCAATAGCACTTGTAAGCTTTGCATAACTTTCGGGAGTATAATCACTCTCTGAGTATGATTCTGCATTTCTTACCTCAGCACTAAGTTCTGCTTTAGTGGGGCCTGAAGGCACTTCCGAAGTAGGTTCATCCGTTTGTCCGGTTGTTGTACTTACCTGGGGCGCCCCTGAATCGGTGATGTAAGGAATTCCTAAATTATCTAAAACTTCAGTTATCTCACCGATGTTAAGCGCATAATAGAATGCTGATGAATCTTCATATACAGATCCTGTATTAACACCAACTACATTACCTTCTGCATCAATAAGGGGTCCGCCTGAATTTCCGCTGGCGATGACTGCAGAACTGAGGATATAATCATATCCATTTCTTGTCGTAAGCTTTGATATGGATCCCTTTGTAACTGTTACATCATCTGTTGTGTAGGTCGAAAAATCCTCTGACCATGACACGATTCCGGGAAATCCAAGTGCATATACATCAGATGTAGCTTCTATATTTTGGTTCTTAAGAGGTAGGGTCTTTCTGTCAGAAATTGGCTGTGCAAGTTTAAGGATAGCAAAGTCCATATCATCATTATCACTGTTATTAACAATTGTTGCTCCAACTGTAACAGTACCTTTTACAACTACCTCTATAGAAGTATCCAGTCTGCTATTTGCATCTACTCCAAAGAATTCTTTACACTGTGCCATATAAGCTGCATCAAGCGTTGCTACGTGATTACAAGTAATAACATATTCACCGACATTCGGTTCGGATCCAATAAGGAATCCGGTTCCTGATTGAAGCTGGTATTTTATACCCGTTGCCGGGTTAGTATATACGATCTGAACCTGGAAAATACCATCTTTTGCCGCCTGAGCAGCAGGGTTAGCCTCACCCTCGGCATTTACCGATGTTGAAAAGCACATAGCCACCAACAATGCAACTACCAGAAATGAGATAAGTTTTCGAGTTAGTTTTTTCATGTTTTTTTCCTCCACGATTAAATTTTTTCACATTATATGTCATTTTTTACGTCACATTTTAAAGTCTGACAAACTGCATGTTTTTTGACGTAAAATGCGCATATTAAGGAAAACAATATTTAAATAAATATACCTCATTTCAGTCATATTTGTCAAATTATACTTCATTTGAGCAGGTTGCATCTAAATATAGTATCTATATTTACAATTACCCACCGATAATCACTAAATATACTGTTTTTTAAAGATATCTATCAGCCAAAAAAATCAGTAAAAAATAAGAGATTGAAAAAAATGTTCGTAAGTTAACGATTACTTACACACTTTTTTCAATCCCTATAAACTGAAAATAGATTCTCACATT
>CACYCJ010000323.1 GCA_902772925.1 uncultured Lachnospiraceae bacterium | reverse complement strand
AGTATCGGTAGGAACGCCATCTATTATCTCTATACGCCTTGTTTCATACCGAAACGGTTCATACATTTTCGTATATTCAATCTCATTCTCTTCCGCCCAGGTTTTCTTCACCTCTTCGGTTGTGGTTTCCGTGGTTGTCTCGGTTGTAGTCTCAGTAGTAGTCTGCGTTGTGGTCTCAGTTGTTGTCTCCGTGGTAGTTTCGGTTGTCGTACTCCCTGCTCCGCAGCCGGTCGAAAATATCACGGCTGTTGTCAACGCTATAACTATACCTTTCTTCAAATACTTTCTCAAAACCATTCCCTCCTCATTTAAATCTATGTCTGTAAAAAAATCCGACAGCAGCTTACGGATTATGTAGCATACAGCCCGCTGTCGGATATTACAGGGGATCTTTAGTTACCTACCCGGATTTTCATCCGATTACGACAAGTATATACTTTTAATCCGGCTTTGAGAATAGTGGCATTGGGAGTGGCATAGAAAAACCGGCGTGGTAAGTCACACCGGTATTCCTTTAAAATACTATATAATTCTTTACCGATAATGCTCATTCAAGCATCGGCATCGATTCAAGTAAAAAACCGTAATCACCCAGCTTTTTAACAAAATCCGTAAATACGCCTGCTATCTTTTTATCCGGCACAAATACTATCTTATCGTTAGTCAGATACGGTACAAGTATCAGATACTCATTTTCAACGATTGTAACAGTCCAGTTATCAGAAAGCGGAAAGCTTTTCGAATCGACTATCTCAAGCGTATTATGCAGTCTGGTCTGCATAAGCTTTAATGCATCACCGGTATCTTCCTGTCTTTTCTCGATCCTAAAGCCTGCCTCATCAATATAAGGAGAATTTATAAACTCCAGCAGACCTTCATCTGAATTTATTTCTACATGCGGATGATCTATGAAACACCCCGTATGATACTTCACGAATTCCTTTAATTCATCCGGAACATATTTACTAATGAAATCATCCGTAGCCATAAAGCTGAGCCCCGGCCTTTTTTCAAAAATATATATAACCTTATCGCCTCTTTGTCCCAAAAGCTCCACATATTCTTCTTTAGTATCGAATTTCGACAAAAGATATTTCGAACCCTCGATCACATTATCAAAGCCTTCCTTAAATGCTTTTATCTGTCCCCAATCATCCAGTCTGATAAGGCTTGTTCCGTCCTTACTTATAAGAAGCACGGATTCGGTGGTGATAATGTAATACGGATATAACACGCCCAGCTGAGAAGACAGTTTTCCGTTGGAACGATAATACTTTGCTTCGTAATTCAGATTTTGACCCAATATAAACGACAGGTAAGATTTTACAATATCAAGCTTAATTTCCTGCTTGAAAAAATTATCGTTCGATATTTCCACAAGGTGTCTGATCAATGTGTCTCTGGAGTTTTTATCGGAATTGATGAACTTCAGCATATCAAAAACACCGAGTTTTATAAGCATCTGCAATGAAGCCGAAATATCCAGTTCATTTTTATTACATAACAGTTCCTTTGTAATCTCTGATTTCAGGCATTTTTTAATGGCTCTAATCCCTGTTACGGTTTTAACATTTTCCGTCGTATCATCTGCATAATTTATAGACATGCTGACATCATCACTGCTAAAATCGGAGCTGTGAAGAATATCAAAAATGCCCATGACAAATTCTTTTTCATGAAGCTTTTCTTCGCTGTACACCTTTTTTTCATATAGATCTATCAGCTCGTATTTTTCGCTTGTGGAAATATCCAAAACATCAATTATACTTTTTAACTGTTTTTCGGTCGGATATCTCGTGCCCTTCAAAATCTTATAAAAGGTCGAACGATCGATACCGGAATAGTTAATTATAGTATTATTTGAAATCTCCGTATTTTCAACATAATGATTTAACAGATTTATAAAAGTCATGATCAAAATCCTTTATATATAATAGTTAAAAATCAGCTCAACCGGAATATTATAACATAATTGCGATAAAAACAAAACTTTGAGACAAAGCAATTACTCTTTCGGAAACAGCACTGCGCAAAAAAACCTCAGCACCGGAATCAACTGTGCTGAGGTCTTTCTTCTTAAATAATTCGAGGTGAAAGTGTCACCTCTCCGTGTTGTAAAAATGTGACAAATGCACCTGTCACTGTGTCAATTATTCCTGTTCCTGACCGTCGGGATTTGCAACTCCTACCGGATGCTCGTCAAAGTAATCTCCTGTTACTCTCTTGCT